>JBDOLX010000102.1 GCA_039832905.1 Desulfurobacteriaceae bacterium
CGGCTCTTCCGCCGGCTCAAAAGAGAAGACGGAAATACTCAAGAAGTTAAACACTAAGTCCTAAGGAGACCTCCCCTTGCCTTCCTGTCGCTCCCCTCCCGCCTTAGCTCCCTTTTCCTCTATGCCTTTTTTCATCAGCAAAACCCAGAAGGAGGTTGTATTATGCTCCCATGGATTGGCGGCAAAAGTAAACTCGCTAAGTGGATAATCTCCCACTTTCCAGCAAACTACCAGAAGATGACGTATGTAGAACCGTTTGGAGGAGCAGGTTGGGTTTTATTCAGAAAAGAACCCTCTCTTGTGGAGATCTACAATGACAACGATGAACTGCTCGTTAACCTTTTCGTCGTCCTGAGGGACCACTTTCAGGAATTCAAAAGGAGAGCCAAAAGAACCCTTCACTCAAGACGCCAGTTCCAGATGGCAGTAGAACAACTCAAAACAGGCTATTTCCGAGACAACATAGACAAAGCCCTACTTTACGCTATTACCGTAGTTCAGTCATTTTCAGGAACAAGGAACAGCTGGGGATACTACATTTCTGCTAACACCAGAAAAACAAGTAGCACCCGTTGGCTTCCATTTCTAAGAAGACTTAACCAGGTAAGGGAAAGACTCTCCATAGTTCAGATAGAATGCCTTGACTTCCGAAAGGTCATAGAGAAATACGACACTTCCAACACGCTCTTCTACCTTGACCCGCCATACGTCCAAAAGGAGCATTACTACCGGACTGGATTCACGGAAAAAGACCACAGAGACCTTGCAGATATCTTGAAAAACATTAAGGGAAAGTTTGTTCTTTCTTACTATCCTTGCGACCTTGTAGAAGAGTTATACAAGGACTTTAACTGGCACACAAAAGAGGTTTCCAAGTCAAGTTATGGAATTACTGAATTCTCAAAGGTGAGGAGCCGCCCACGAGGGACGGAGCTCCTCATAAAGAACTTTTAGCCCACTGTCCCCCGCAAGGGGGGACTCCTTTATTCTAAACGAAAACTCCAAATATATCCATATTTATGGAAATACAAATATCCAAGTTCTTCGCCTACAATAACTCGTATGGAAAAGTGGGAAGCCCTAAGTTTGCTAAGGAACAAAGAGAAGGATACCCACATCCTTGTAAACCCAACTTTGTGGAAACTATTTCAGTTAGCCTGCGAGGAAGAAAAGGTAAGACCTAACCACAAAGTGTCAGAACTGATTCTGAAGTATTTAGAGGAGAAGGGCATACTTGAAAAGTATCTCAAGGGAGAAATCAAATTAGAAGATAAAAATCAATCTAAAGGTTCCACATAACCATGCTTTTCCAGCAGGTTTCCAACTGCTATCTCGTCTATCAAATTGCTCCGTGCTAACCACTCAGAATAGCGTAAGTTCCGCAAAATGGTTCTATCTTGCCGGGATAGACCATCGTAAAGCTCCTCTTTATTCCATATTTCCCGAAGGTCTATAAACTCTTCCTTCATAAAAACCCCTCATCCCAGAAGATTTCACTTCATATTCCAGCTTTATATCAACAAAACTCCCGTCTTCTCCTACCTGAGCTAACTTGACATCTGTTACACGAATAGAAGGAACATTCCTGTTAACATCTTTATGAATAGTCCCCACAAGCAGAGGAGCTATCGTTATTCCTTCATCAAGGTAATCCCAAATGCCGCAACCGTATTGCGGGTCAAGAACCTTCTCCCCCTTCCGCGTTAATAGAACCATTTCTATCTGTTGATTTATATCTTCTAAAACCTCAGAAAACTCTACACCGAACAATTTCTCACCCATGATAATCTTGATTTTAGTATCAACTTTCCAGAGCTGCAACTGTTAAGCCACCCTAACTAATTTCTCAACTTTTTCTTTAAAATCAAGAAATAAATGAGAAAAATACCTTTAGAAATTTCTCAACTATTTCTTTACTCTCTGGTAAGTTTCTCATCTTTTTCTTGATTTTTCAGAACTAAAGAGAACCCCTTTCTTATCTTTTCTTTTACTCGCAGAAATCGGCAAAGGTTTAGAGTTTCTCGTTGATTACACGCATAAGAAAGATTTCTCATCTTTTTCTTTACCTAATATATTTTTAGAAAAACTTCCTAAGAAACTCAATGGATTCCCTCGCGAGCTATTGAGAATTTACTTTAATTTAGCAAGGATTTCAGACTATTTTTATAAAGAATTAAAAAAGTATTTTGGAAAGGAGAAAGCAAGGCAGATTATTTCCTACTATAAAGAGAATAGATCAAGAACACAACCTTAGAAGAGTGAAAAAAGAGGTAGAGAGAAAGAGGAAAGTTCAAAATTCAGAATTGACGGAGCTATTGAAGTTCGTAGAAAAGAAACTCTCTTTGGATGTAGAGAAGACTAAAAAGGACAAAGAAGAAATTAATGAACTTTTTAAAAAGTTGGGGAAATTTGAAAACATTGATGAAGACCCTATCTGTAACTTTCTAAAAGGAAGATTTCTAACTCTAAAGGGAGAGTTTGAGAAAGCATGCGAATGCTACTGGAAAGCAGTGAAGAACGGGAAAGGACAGATAGGCAAAAAAGTGGAACTTGCAATTAAGGAAGGACTTTTAGTTTCTACTCAGCTTAAAAAAAGGAAGGAAACAAAGGTATCGAATACTAAAGGATATTTTGAAAAGTTTTATAAAGAAGCAGTATTTCACAACCTTTTTGAAGGTGTTCCAAGCAATGTCATTTTGAATAAGTTTAGTAGGAAGTTTTCTTCTTACTTTAAAAATTCTTTTCCAAAGATGGAAAAAGAGACGGAAAAAAGTCTTTTAGAGCTTTTTAATTTGGAAGAAGAATTTAAACCTGACTACAGACATCCTAACAGGATTATAAAAAAGTTTTCTGAGCCTGTTAGTCAGCTTGCTTTATTTGCAGGTTTAGGTAAGCATAAAGTTGTAAAGAGACTCTTAGAAAAGGGAGCAGATCCAAACTGGATAAGAGAAACCGACAACTATACTCCGTTAATTGCAGCACTTAAAGGTCATACTGAGAACCGTGAAAAAGGCTTCTGGATAAAAGTTTTAAAAAAGGGAATAGAAATGCGCGGGAAGGATAATCTTAGTATATCTGAAGTGCTAATTCAGATATTGGAAAACAAAAATAAATTAACCAAAGATCACCTAAAGATTGCAAAGGAATTAATTCCAAAAATGTCAAAAAAGGCAATAAACGCGAAATTGAGAAAAGAGAAGGAAACTGCATTATCTCTTGCAATTGGAAAAGGATTGGTTGAAATAGTGAAGTTGCTTATAGACCATGAAGCAAATGTAGATGACAAAATTCACGATAATGAAATATCTCCTCTTGCGTATAGCATTCAAGTAATAGCATTTATAAAAGAGAAGAAGAGATTACTTGAACTTTTAGATAGCGAAGAGAACCTACTTTACTTTTTCCAAGAGAAAAGACTTAAGAGTTCTTTTACAAGAGGTTTAGATAGTTTAAATCTTCCTTTCATATTTGATTCTGAGAAGAATAAAATTTTTAGATTTATTATTCGGGTTTTACTTAAGTCGAAAAAAGTTCAAAAATTTTTAAAAGAGGTTTTAAAAGTAACTTTCGAAAATTCGGAACTTTACTTACACAATAATCTGGAAAATGCCTACGAAATATTTGATTTACTCTTAAAACGTACCCAAAATGTTGACCAACCAAGTAAATCAAGGACAACTCCACTGATATTAGCAGTATGGATAGGAGATGAAAAGCTGATAAAGAAATTGCTTGAAAAACGAGCAAATCCGAAACATAAAGATCAATACGGAAAGTCTGCTTACGATTATGCTTGTGAGAGTGGAAACAAGAAAATTATAAAGTTATTGGAAAATTATATGCCGTTATTATCTCATCCTTCTTCCAAGCTCTGAAGCTACCTCATCTAAGGTAATTCCTCTATTAACAAGTGCTACAAGCAAATGATACAAAAGGTCTGCAGTTTCGGATATTGCTCGCTCTTTGCTTTCGGACTTTAATGCCAGTATCGTTTCTACTGCTTCTTCTCCCACTTTTTGGAGTATTTTATTTTCCCCTTTCTTAAAAAGTTTAGCTGTGTAAGAGTTTTCTGGAAGATCTTTTTTTCTTTCTTCTATTGTTTTGTAAAGACTTTCTAGAACTTTTCCTATGTCCTGCATTTATCTCTCCTTGGCAAGTTTTCTGAAAAAGCAACTGTATTCTCCAGTATGGCAAGCTACTCCTTCTTGTTTGACTTCATAAAGGAGAGTATCTCCATCACAGTCCAAGTAAATGTTTACTACCTTTTGTAAGTTTCCAGAAGTTTCTCCTTTTTTCCAAAGTTTTTTTCTTGAACGGGAGTAGTAGTGGGCAAAACCGGTTTCAATAGTCCTTTCTAAAGCTTCTTTGTTGGCATAAGCAACCATTAAAACCGTTTTTGTATCTACATCTTGAACGACAACGGGGACAAGACCGCCCCCTTTATCAAAGTTTATCTCTTTTAAGAGCTCCTTATCTACAACCATTCTACGTCCCCATTTCCCAAGAGTTTAGATATTCAATCTGTTCGGGAGTAAGTTCATCTATTTCTATTCCCATAGCTTTTAGCTTGAGCTCTGCTACCTGTCTATCTATATGTCCCGGAACAACGTAAACGTTAGGTTCTAGACTTTTGCCATCTTTTACTAAATATTCACAGGATAGTGCCTGATTGGCAAAACTCATATCCATTACGGATGCAGGATGCCCTTCAGCTGCAGAGAGGTTTACAAGTCTTCCTTCGACAAGGAGGTAAATTCTCCTTCCATCTTCTAACGTATATTCATCTACAAAGTCTCTAACACGTCTCTTCTTCACTGCCAATTTTTCTAAAGCTGGAATATCTATCTCAACGTTAAAGTGTCCAGAGTTTGAAACAATAGCTCCATCTTTCATAACCTTGAAATGTTCTTCTCTGATGACATTTACGTTTCCTGTAACTGTGCAGAAGAAGTCTCCAAGTTTTGCAGCTTCTATCATTGGCATTACTCTGAAGCCGTCCATTCTTGCTTCAATAGCTTTTATGGGGTCAACTTCTGTGACTATAACTTCTGCTCCCATTCCTTTTGCTCTCATTGCTACGCCTTTTCCACACCAGCCATAGCCAGCAACAACGAAAATGGAACCGGAAAGGAGTCTGTTGGTAGCTCTTAAGATTGCATCTATAGTTGATTGTCCTGTTCCGTATCTATTATCAAAAAGATGTTTAGTAAGTGCTTCGTTTACAGCAATCACAGGATATTTTAAAGCTTTATCCTTTGCCATTGCCTTTAGTCTTATGACTCCTGTTGTCGTCTCTTCTGTTCCACCAATGACATTTTCTATAAGTTCAGGACATTCTTTATGAAGTGTTGAAATAAGATCTGCTCCGTCGTCCACCGTGATATTTGGCTCTTTTGATAAGACGGCTTTTATATGTTCGTAATAAGTCTTTTCATCTTCACCTTTTAT
>JBDOLX010000103.1:231-24271 GCA_039832905.1 Desulfurobacteriaceae bacterium
GGGGCTTTCACCTCTGACTTACTGATCCGCCTACGCGCACTTTACGCCCAGTAATTTCGCGCAACGCTCGGGACCTACGTATTACCGCGGCTGCTGGCACGTAGTTAGCCGTCCCTTCCTCTCCGGGTACCGTCACGAGGATAGGCTATTAACCCATCCCCGCATCGTCCCCGGCGACAGGGGTTTACACCCCGAAGGGCTTCTTCCCCCACTCGGCGTCGCTGGGTCAGGCTTGCGCCCATTGCCCAAGATTCCCCACTGCTGCCTCCCGTAGGAGTCCGGGCCGTGTCTCAGTCCCGGTGTGGCCGACCACCCTCTCAGGCCGGCTACCCGTCGTAGGCTTGGTGGGCCGTTACCCCACCAACTACCTGATGGGACGCGAGCCCATCCCGAGGCGGCAGCTTGCAAAGCAGAGGCCACCTTTTCACACAACCCATGCGGGTCGTGCGCTTATGGGGTATTAGCCCGGGTTTCCCCGGGTTATCCCCCTCCTCGGGGTAGGTTGCTCACGCGTTACTCACCCGTTCGCCGGTCGCCAGCACCGGATCAAAAGGATCCGGCCTGCTGCCCCACGACTTGCATGTGTTAGGCACGCCGACAGCGTTCGCGCTGAGCCAGGATCAAACTCTCCAGCGGAGAATATATAAATCTCCAAATTTTCTACAGCTGAATCACAACCTGCGGAAACACCTCAAATCTAAGCCCCAAAGGGCTTTCCCTGCTTCCCGCAGGTGCACGCCCCTTATTCTCCTGTCAAAGATCTTTTCGCTTGCGCGAGGTTTAAATTTATTCCTCGCGCCTCCTCTTGTCAACCCCTCGTTTCCACTTTCCTGAGGGGTTTGATTGGCGAGGTGGTAATTTAGGACTTTTACCTTCCTCTGTCAACCTTTCCTTCCAACCCTATTCAATTTTTGACGGTGGCTAAATTTAGAATCTCTATTTAAATTGTCAAGAGGTAAAAGTTATGGAGCGGGCGACGGGACTTGAACCCGCGACCTAAGCCTTGGCAAGGCTTCGCTCTACCAACTGAGCTACGCCCGCCCTTATTCAGTTTTCAATTTTAGCGAATGACTAATATAGTTTCTTCTTCGGTAATGTCAACTTTTTACGAAATGGTTCGAAAGCCTCAAACTATCCTTACAGGATCAACCTCTATTTTATAATTTAATCCACTAAACTTTCTATACATTTCATTTTTTAGGAATGTAAGTCCTTCTAAAAATTTTCCTTCATCCGAAGCTCGCAGAAAAGATATAAACCTGTATCTACCTGCAACTTTAGAAATTGGGGCAGGGGATAGTTTCGGAACATAAAAGAAATTCAAAAGTTTTTCTCTAACACTATTAAACTTTTCCTCCAGTCTTTGGAAACGGGTAACATCTTCAAGCTGAAACTCTAAGAGGACACTCTTTACGAAAGGTGGATAGTTCAAAAGTTTTCTCGTTTCCATTTCCTCTTTGTAAAACTCTTGAAACTTATATTCAGTTGCAAACTTTATAGCTGGCAAGTCAGGGTTGAAAGCCTGAACAATAGCAGCCCCAGGTTTAAACCTTCCAGCCCTTCCCGTAGTGTGAACTATCGTTTGAAATATTCTCTCAGAAACTTTAAAATCGGGCGCTCCCCCTAAAAAGTCTGCCATAAGTATTCCAACAAGAGTAAGTTTCGGAAAGTTGTGACTTTTACTAACAATTTGTGTCCCAACTATTACATCATATTTACCTTCTTTGATATCTTTTATGAGTTTAGATCCTACCTTCGGATCTTTTACGGTATCTTGATCTAACCTAACCACTCTGAACTCAGGATACAAAATACGAATTTCCTCCTCTACCCTTTCTGTGCCATAACCTTTAAATTCAAGTCTTGATTTACAAACAGGACATCTGTAAATAGGTTTATATCTCCTTCCACAAATGTGACAAATTAGCTTTTTCTCTCGCTTGTGGTACACAAGAGGAACAGCACAATCACCACATTCAATCGTAAAACCACAATTAGGACAAAAAGATGTTGCAAAGAAACCTCTTCTATTAATAAATAGAAGAACTTGTTCCCCTTTCTTTACTGTGTTTTCTAAAGAAGTCAAAAGTTCCTTTGAAAAGATGGAAACTCTACTTGCCTTTTGTAGATTAACAACTTTTATAAATGGAAGAGGCACGGTAGAAACTCTCTCTTTAAGTTCCAGTTTTTCTATTTTTCCTTTCTCAACTTTGTAAAAAGTTTCAATGGAAGGCGTAGCAGACACTAAAATGATTGGGAATTTTTCAACTTCTGATCTTCTTAAAGCAACATCTCTTGCATTGTAGTAAGGTTTCTGATGTTCTTTATAAGAACTGTCTTGTTCTTCATCAACGATTATCAATCCGAGATCTTTTATTGGAAGAAGTACCGATATCCTAGTTCCAATAAAAACCTTACTTTCTCCTCTTACCGCTTTTAACCAAACTGAAATCTTTTCCTTTTCTTTTAACTTCCCATGATAGATTCCAATGTTCTTTCCAAAGTAACTTTCAACCCTTGCTCTAAGTTCAGGAGTTAGAAGTAGTTCTGGAACTAAAATCAAAACCGACTTTCCTCTTTTTACATACTCTTCCGCTACTTTAAGGTAAACCTCCATTTTCCCAGAACCTGTAATGCCATAAAGAAGAAACTTTCCTGAAGAAGCTCCCGTCAATTTTTCAAAAGCTTTCTGTTGTGACGGAGTAAGTCTTATCTTTCTATCATCAACAAGGTCTTGAGGTTTATTCTCAAGAATGACCCTTTCTTCCACTATTTCAATAATTCCCTTATCCACAAGCCTTTTAATCACTTGACTGTCAAATCCAATCTCACGAAGATCTTTCAAACCAACTTTCTTATAAACTTTTAAGTACTCAAGCAACTCTTTTGCTCTAGTGCCCTTAACATCTTTTTCATTTACGAGAACAGCAAACTTCTCTGTTGGAATAGAATCTTTCTTTATAGACTCTTCTTTCTCTAAAATTCCTTTAGCAATCAAAGCTTTAAGAACACCATAAAAGTTCGAAAGCTTTACTCTTTTCTTCAATGAAGAAATTTTTGAAGATTTAACGTTTTTAAGAACTTCTATTACTTTTCTTTCAGAAGGAGTCAATTTCAAAGAAAACTTTTCTGTTTTTAGTTTGACAGTGAAAGACTCTGAAACAACAAATCCAGATGGGAGAAAAGAAAACAGAGTTTCCCCCAAAGAAGCGCAATAATAATCAGCAACCCATCTTGCCACTTCTAAAGTTTTTTCCGTAAAAAGCGAAAAATCATCGGGGATATCAAAAAGTTCTTTTATCTTTTCAAGTGGAAAGTCGTCATCAACTTTCTCTTTTACGGAAACTATTATTCCCGTTTTCAGTAAATCACTTTTTCCAAAAGGGACTATAACTCTTTTTCCGACTGCTGGAGGATTTGAAACAACTTTTGGAACTTTATAATAAAAAGTTGAGTCAATAGGAAGATCTAAGGCTACTTCCACAAACAACTAATCTTTCCTCGCCCTTACGGTTGAACCTATTGCCATAAGTAAAAGTAAAAGTCCGGAAATTACAGCAAGAAGAATCACAAATATCTTTAACATCCTAAACCTCGTTTCGAATAAATGAATTTATTACCTCTGATAGTTTCTCCATAGAATATTTAGAAACAGCTTCCTTTCGGGCAAGATTCCCAAGCTTTCTCAAATCTTTAAGAATAATTCTCTCTATACCTTTACTTAAAAGATTCTCATTAAGATCAACCACTTCCCCGAACTCCTTTTTAACTATCTCAGGAAGAACCCCTACATTTGTGACAATGATCGGCCTACCACAAGCCATAAATTCCAAAGGAACCCTTGCTATCATTTCAGAACCAATAGACGAAACAACGCCTATATCAACTGCTGACATTATGTCAACAATATCTTTCCTTTTTTCCGGAATGAAAATGACTTTATCGGAGATTTTTAAACTTTCAGCAAGACCTTTAAGTTCTGAAAGTTTTATATTTTTTTCTTCTCCAACAACTAAACCTTTTACATCTAACCCCTTCTTTAAAAGAATAGACAAGGATTTTAAAAAAAGAGCATGCCCTTTTACAGGGTCTAACCTTCCTACAATTCCTAAGAGTATTGAACTTTCTACCTTTAACTCTTTTCTTATTCTTTCTCTTCCAGATTTTGAGAACCTAAACTTTTCTGTATCTACTGCCCCATGAACGAAAACTTTTGGAATATTTATAACAACATTGTTTAAGAGTTGTTTTGAAGAAAGAATGACTCCATCAACAAACTTTTCGTGTAGAAACCTGTTTAAAACGGTATCTCTAATACCCTTTGCTTCGCCATGAATTCTAAATAGTTTAAAACCCAACTTTTTTTTAAGAAGTGACGCAAAAAGTAGCTCGTCCCCACGTATAGTTATAACAATATCTGGATTAAACTCTTCCAAAACCCTCTTTAAAGAGAAGAAAGGTTTAAAAGGTAAACTTTTTCTTGGATCTTCAATATAAAAAAAGGAAAGTCCTAAGCTTTTTACCTCTTTTTCTGCAGGATAACCTTTTAAAACTGCACAGGCAACGCTACCTTTTAAAATTTTTGCTACTTTTATCCCCAAATCTGTTAAGGCACTGTGCCATCTTTCGTCAAGAACGACGAGAGTTTTCATTCTTTTCTATCTCCCAAAGCTTTAAATACTTTAAAAAGGAATAGTAAGAACTCATGACGCTCACAACGAAACCCTCAAAACCGTCTAAAAACCCTTTTTTCAAAAAATACCTCCTTAAAAAAGCTCCAATGGGAGACGTAATAAGCTTTATGTAAGAAAACCTCTTTCCTTTCTTGTAAAGTCCTTTTGCATAAAGGGTCGTGTAGAGATCTACCTTTCTCAAATGGTCAGATATGGAAGGATAAGAATAATGGAGTAAGTCTCCCTTTAAATATCCAACTTTTCCTTCTACCCTTAAAGACTCGTGAACTAAATCCCCAACCCAAACACACTTTTTTCTCTTCGCAAGTCTTAAATGCCAGTCTGGATACCAAGCGTGTTTTATCCATTTCCCAAGGTAGTTGGTTAAACGATTCACATAATACCCATCAAAGCTTTTTTCCTTTAGCTTTACTTTTTTTATTTCTTCTTTCAATTCTTCGCTTAAGACCTCGTCATCGTCTATGAATAAAACCCACTCTTTTGTACAAAGGGAAAGAAGGTAATTTTTCTGGTTAACAAAGTTATCAAACTTCCTTGTATAGACCTTAGCCCCAAAGCTTTTAACTATTTCCAAAGTTTTGTCCTTTGAACCAGAATCAACAACAATGATTTCGTCAGCAATATCTTTAATACTACTTAGAACTTCTTCTATACACCTTTCAGAATTGAAGGTTAAAATTGCCACACTAAGACTCAAAGAACTTTACCTCTCTTAAAGACTTTATAAACCTTGTAACCAATTTTTGTGGAAAAAGTGAAAAGCCTCCCAAGAACGGTGAAAATGTCTTTACCAAGAGAAACTCTGGGAAGCTCCTTAGGATCTTCTGTTTCATCTATAAAACCTTTTTTTACCGTAAAGATATACTTGTAAATATTACCAGCTATTTTTTTGCTAAACTCTGAATAGTGTCCAAAGGGCCAAGCAAATGTATTAACTTCTATTCCAAGTTTTTTCTCTATTTCTTTCTTAGATGAAACCAAGATATTTTCTATCCTTTTCTTTGCTTCTTCTTTTGTCTCAAAATATCCAAGCCTTCTAAAGCTTTTACCAATTTCTTTTCTTAATGCACTCTTCCAGTTTCCTTCTTTAGGAAAAGTTTTACAGAATTCCAAAAGTTCTTTAGAAGGAAAAAACTTTCTTACATCAAGTTCACTTCGCGTTGGAAAAAAGGGAAGTCCAACGAAAGGTTCTGAACCACCGTAAATATACATTGTCCATTTTGGATTTGTGCCATCGTAAAAGTCAACAATCCTTTCATCATTAGGAAAAGAGAGATGGTCTTTCCCATGAGCACCAAAAGTGAAAATATCCTTCATCTTCTCCATCTCTTCCCACGAGAGAAACTCAGAAGATTTCCCCTTTTTCAAAAATTCCTCGTGAGCTTCAGCCATTGAAGTAGGAGAAAAAAGTTCGTTTTCTGCTACCTTTCCTTTCCAATAGTCTAATAGCGTTTTCCTAACACCGCTTTTCAAAATTCTACCTGAGGACACGAAAATGTGTGCAGGAACTCCCATTTTCTTTAGAATCGGATATGCATAGACAAAGTTATCAGCATAGCCATCATCAAAAGTAATTGCACAACGAGGCTTTTTGTCTTTTTCTTCTAAAATAGCTTCTAAAGGAACTATTTTGAAATGGGTTCTTATTAGCTTTAAAGCTTTTTCGAAAGTTGACAGCGTTAAGTCATCCATTTTGGACTTTCTCGTCGGATAAACCCTGTGAAGAAAAAAGACAACATCTTTCATAAATTCCTCTCTTACTCTCTTAATTGTTTTCAGACTGTTATAATAAACATCATGAAACTAATACTACCATCACCAGCAAAAATTAACCTTTCCCTTTGGGTAAAGGGGAAGAGGACTGACGGTTACCACGAAATTATAACCGTTATGCATACTATAAACCTCATAGACACTATTTCCTTTTTACCTGCTGATAGACTTGAATTTTCAATAAAAGGTAACAACAGCTTACCTTTAGGAAAGGATAATCTAATAATTAAAGCTTGCAAACTCTTTGAGGAAAAAACAGGAATAAAGCCAAAAGTTAAGATTACTTTAGAAAAAAAGATTCCCGTGGGAGCAGGCCTTGGAGGAGGAAGTTCAAACGCCGCAACAACCCTTAAAGGATTAAACATAATATACGGAAAACCTTTAAAAGAAGAGGAACTTTTTGAATTAGCAACTCAGTTAGGTAGTGATGTTCCCTTTTTCTTAAAAGGTGGACTAGCTATAGCCTATGGAAGAGGAGAAAAGTTAAAAAACTACAAGAAAGGGAATTTTAAGATTTTACTAGTTTATCCTTACTTTTCCTGTTCTACAAAAGAGGTTTACGAAGCTATGCCTCCTGTGAAAAAGGATGTCAGCTTAGAGGATGCTGAACAACTAATTGTTATGCCTCTTCTTACAGAGAACTTAAAAGAGCTAGAAGAAAACATGGAAAACGACCTAGAATTATCTAAAGCCTTGTGCATTACACAAGTTAAAGAAGTTAAGAAAGCTCTAGAGGCTATAGGACTTAAGGCATTAATGAGTGGAAGTGGATCTTCGGTCTTTGCTCTAATAAAAGAGGAAAAAATTGACCTTACCCCCTTGAAAAAATTCGGATGGTGGATTAAATTACTGTCAGCAATATAGCTGGGGCGTAGCCAAGCGGTAAGGCAGCGGACTTTGGATCCGCCATTCGCAGGTTCGAATCCTGCCGCCCCAGCCATTTTTTTATGGTGGGAGTAGCTCAGTTGGTGGAGCGCCGGGTTGTGGCCCCGGCGGTCGCGGGTTCGAGTCCCGTCTCCCACCCCATTATGCGGGAGTGGCGGAACTGGCAGACGCGCTGGACTTAGGATCCAGTGCCCTCGTGGCGTGCGGGTTCGACTCCCGCCTCCCGCACCATAAAGAGCGGGCGTAGCTCAGTAGGTAGAGCGAAGCCTTGCCAAGGCTTAGGTCGCGGGTTCAAGTCCCGTCGCCCGCTCCATTAACGGCGGCGTAGCCAAGTGGTAAGGCAGGGGACTGCAAATCCCTTATTCGGCGGTTCGATTCCGCCCGCCGCCTCCATTCTAAAATCAAACAAAAGAAAACCTATGAAAAAACCTATTGGCGTAGAAATTTTTGAAAAAGTTGCCAACCGATACGACCAAATATCTTCTATTTTATCTTTCGGAATAATAAAAAAGTGGCAAAGAGAACTTCTAAAAGATTTAGATTTATCCGATAAAACCGTCTTAGACTTAGCATGTGGAACGGGGGAAATTTCTCATCTTTTTGAAAACAAAACAAAAATGACTATTGGTTTAGATTACTCCTTACCGATGTTAAAAGTTGCAAAATCGAAAAATAAGAAAACTATTTTTGTTCAAGGAGATGCCTTAAATCTACCTTTCAAAGATGACTCATTTGATTTAGTAATTGTATCTTTAGGACTTAGACACTTTGATGACTTAGAAAGGTCTCTAAAAGAAATAAAAAGGGTTTTAAAATCCAAAGGAAAAGTTAGAATTCTCGAAGTTTCCATCCCTCAAAATCCATTCTTACAAAAGTTTTTTGTTGCTTTCCTAAAATTTTTTGTATTACCAATTGGAAAATTTTTATCAAAAGGAGATGTTTCAGAACATCTTTTTGGAACTATTTTAAGGTTTCCCCATAATGAAAGTTTTTTAAAACTTTCTAAAAAAATAGGATTTTCAAAAGGAAAAATAAAAACTCTGTTTTTTGGAATTGCAACCATCTACGAAATTGGTTGTTAACTCAACAGAGTTATGATATATTTTGAATTGTTAGAAAAATTACAAAGGAGGGATACCATGTTAAAGCGTAAGGGTTTTACCCTTATAGAACTGGCAATAGTTCTTGTAATCATCGGAATCATCATCGGTGCGGTTATCAAAGGGCAAGACCTTATTGAAAACGCAAGAATCAAGAAGTTTGAAGCGAAAGCTAAGCAGTGGGAAACTGCCCAGTGGACATTCTACGATAGAAAAGGAAGGTTTGCTGGAGATGGTAACGCAAATGGAACAATAGCTGATAATGACGGCGGTGATGCAAAAACGGATTTAACAACTGCAAACTTTATTAACCCTCCGTATGAAGGGACAACAGGAAATGAAGAAAATACAATTACGATTGGAAGTAAAAAATTCTACGTTCTCTTTGGAAACGATGGTGGATCACCTGCGAAGAATATAATGGTAATTTGCGTTGATCCTACTTGTTCAAATTCCTTTACTAATGACACTCTTCCTTACATCGAGTCCTTAGATACTGCAATTGACGGATCAGCCAACGGAACTGATGGAAACGTAATATGTACTTCTAGTGCTCTTGGAGCTGATTCAACAAAATGGACAGTTAGTCCAACAAGTGCTATAACAAATTCTACTTGTGACACAACAGCAAAAGCTCTCGTTTACTACTTCGATGCTAAGCGCTAATAATAGGGGGGGGATTCTCCCCCTTTCTTTTCCTTTCCTTTTATCCCAACACCCTCTTTAATTCCTCCACGGTCGTATCACCTAATAAAACTTTCAGTCTACCATCTTCAAAGATAGGTCTAAATCCTTTTTTTAAAGCAGTTTCATAAATTTTCACAGGTGAGGCTTGATTTATTATTAGTTCCTCAATCTCTTTATCAACAAGGAGAATTTCTGCAATCACTGTTCTTCCAAGATAGCCCCTAAATTTACACCTTTCACACCCTTTTCCCCTATAAAGGACAAGTTCTTCATCATTTGGAACTCTTAAATATTCTTTTTCTTGAGGAGAAGCTTTATAGGAAACTTTGCAGTGTGGACAAATCTTTCTAACAAGTCTTTGGGCGGAAACGGCTATCAAGGAACTTCCAATTAAGAACGGCTTAATTCCAAGTTCTGCTAATCTCGTAATAGAAGATACAGCATCGTTTGTGTGTAAAGTAGTTAAAACCAAGTGTCCAGTTTGTGCCGCTTGAGTTGCAATTTTTGCAGTTTCTTCATCTCTAATTTCACCTATTAGAATAACGTCAGGGTCTTGTCTTAGAATGCTTCTTAAAGCATTAGCAAAGGTTAAGCCAACTTTGGGATTAACCTGAACCTGTCTTATAAGTTCCCACTTGTATTCAACCGGGTCTTCAACAGTAATTATCGATTTTTGGACGGAGAAAATTTTGTTAAGAATTGCGTAAAGGGTTGTTGTCTTACCAGAACCTGTTGGACCTGTTAAAAGGATTATTCCGTAAGGTTTTTCTATAGCTTTCCTTAAAACGTTGTAGTTATGAGGAGTAAATTCCAGTTCTTCAAGTTTAGGAAGTGCCTCATTCAAACCAAGAAGTCTCATTACAACGGCTTCACCGTAAATCGATGGAAGAGTAGAAACCCTTAGGTCTACTTCCCTATCTCCAACTTTAAACGTTGTTCTACCATCTTGAGGAAGTCTTGTTTCTGAAATGTTTAGATGGGATATAAGCTTTATCCTTGTTACTATTGACGAGTGGATCTCCTTTGGAAGAATAAAACCTAAGGACATTACACCGTCAACCCTGTATCTTACCCTAACGACCGCTTCTGCTGGTTCAATGTGAATATCGGAAGCTTTATCTTTTATACCCTTTGAGATTATGTAGTCAACAAGTTTTATAATCCTTGTATCAAGTTCGCCCGGTGGAACCTCTTCTTCAAGAAGTTCGTCTATGAGTTCTTCTATAGTTTTTGTTTCACCGTAGTACTTTGCAAAAGCTTCCTCAAACTCTGTCTCTTTTATAGCAACGGGCTTTACCCTCAAACCTGTAAATCTTGAAATTATGTCCACAGTTTCCACATCAAAAGGATTAACCATTCCAAGAATAAGGGTATTACCATCTTTTGAAATGGGAATAACTTTGTATCTTTCTGCAAGCTTTTTGGGAATTAGTTCTATAATCTCAGGAGATATGATGTAAGAGGAAAGGTCTACTCTTTCAATACCTTTCTGTTCTGAAAGGGCGTTCATCAACTCTTCTTCAGTTAAAAATCCTAACCTTAAAAGAACCTCTCCTAAAAGTTCTCCTGTTCGTTTTTGTTCTTTTAAAGCTATATCAAGCTGTTCTGGGGTTATAAATCCTAATCTTACGAGTTTATCTCCTAAACGTTCTTTCGACGTAGGCATTATTCAACTCCACAGACCAGATTACCGTATGCATTTTCATAACACGCTACTGTAAAAATGCAACTTCCGGCTTCTGCAGCTAAGTTACTTACTGGCCTACTTAGAAGCAATCTACTTGACACTCCACACTTGTTAGAACCTTTATAAATTTCCAAGTAGTCATCCCCATTACTCGTTCCTGTAGTGGCTTGTTCATAATCTCCCAACTTGTAACACGTTCCTCCCGCTAACCACCAACTTAAAGTAGTATCACTATCATTTCTAATTGTTATACCATAATAACTACAAGCTAATGTTCCTCCTCCAGTAGAAATGTTATTACAAACCCCATCATTGCAGACAATCTTAACAAAACAATCTCCATCAGAATCTAAATCTTGAATGAACCCTTCTACCTGAACATTTGTATCACTACAATACCAATCTTGATTAACTTTTACATAGGTTCCAACTGGTAAACCTGACGCAGTATAATTGCCTGATGTCCTACCACCATCTTCACAGGTCCAAGAATCATCACCCGGAGGAGTAATATTTGTGGATATAGGATATGCCCACCATGGGTTTGAATATACATCTACCTCTAAAGAGTAATTCCCGCAAACAACAATTGTGCCATTACCAGAACTTCCACCACCTCCCCCTCCTAAAGAACTAACAGTAAGAGAAAAGTTTTTGCAAAACTTATAGTCGTTAGTATCTTTTACACATATCTTAAAGGAATAAGTTCCAGGAGAAGAAGGAGTCCCTTCTATCCTTAGAGTTTCATTTTCTTGCCAAGTACTTGAAGAACAATCATTTGCATTAACTACTAAACCAGATGGAATCGTTCCGTTGTAGCACCACCAATAACTACCATTATCGGAAATTCCTCCACTAGCAAAAATCTCAGCAGTATAACTATTACCTACGATAGCTAAGGGCAGATATTGGGTAATAATCTTTACAGGAACTCCTACACAACCAAGGTTTTGTTTTAGTTCTTCCAAAGTTACAACCCTAACTTCATCTAAAGAAGGAAAATAACAAATATTTCCGCTTGCAGAAGTAGATGTTTCTATCTTTGTTCCATTTTCGCAAAAGAAGGTATCACTCTTAGCATCCTCCCCTTTAGAAAAGACAAGAAAAGCAACGTTCTCTATGGTATTTCCTGTTTCATTATTCGTTGCATTTAAGGATGTATACCTAACATCACAAAGTGTAGTTCCTTCCTTTAAAGTCTCGTTGGTTAAATTAGGAGAGTAAATATAAATAATGTCTCTACCGTAACTATCTTTAAAATTTGGATAGTCTGTTTTCAAAGGAAGTACACCTTTTGTCTGGACATATCCAACAACCCAGTCAGCAGCTGTTTCAACTTTTTCTCTTGTTTCTGTTCTTTTATTAAACTTTACGTAGTTTATAAAAGTGGCACCACCAATACCGAGAATTATTCCCAGTATAACAAGAACGATGGCAGCTTCTATCAGGGAAAAAGCTTTTCTCTTCATAACAACCTCTTATAAAGTTTTAAATCTAATACACAGGAACCCTAAAAACTTTAGTTGCATTACTTAAAGAACTGTTATCATAAACCGTAACTTCCAAATCCAAGAAAGAGTCATCTATTTTTGTCGAGTTATCACAGCTTAAATAAATATAACAATATTCACTTCCACCTTCCGTTCCATTTTCAAAATAACTACTGAGAGTATCATTATTAGCAACCCTAACTTCACAACGATAGGGAGGAGTTCCTCCTCTTACGACAATAATCTCTTTCCAATCTTCTCCTTTCACTATCGGAGGTAAAACATTTGTAATAATTTCTAAATCCCTTCCTTTACAACATTTTGATTTAAGTTCATATAAAGATATGTATTGAAATAGATCATTATCACTTAAAGTAATTAAGTTGGCACCTATTATGGAGTCTAACTTTTGGTCTGCCGATGGGGATATTAAAACTGCAACAATGTTATCTACTTCCTTCCCATCTGGGAGAATAACAGATAACGTTGTGCTATCTAAAGAACATAAACTGATAGTTTTATTACTGGCTTCACTATAATAGGCTACGGTTATAGAGTTTCCCCAAGCATCCTTAAAGTCTAGAGAATCTACATTGGGCAAAGTTAAAGAACTGCAAAATTCTTTAATCAAAAATAGTTTGTAAGCTGTAAGCTTTTCTTTTGTAGAATTTACTTTGGCATTTGTAAGAGAATCTAAACAGGACTTTAAACCAATACCAAAAAGGATAGAGAATATAACAAGAACTATAGCCAATTCTATTAATGAAAAAGCTTTTCTCTCCCTCACCTTATTGAACCAACAACTGCTTCTAGTCTCCTTAAAATACTTAAAACTTCCTTTCTGTAAGGATTATAGAATTTGTTTCCTTTTGTCAAATCAAGAAAAATCCTGAAATCTTCTACAGCTTCTTTTAGCCTTCTCTGTTTCAGGTAAGCTATAGCTTCATTATAGTAAATCTCAGGAATAAAAGGATATCTATCCTTTAAGTTCTTAAACACTTCTAAAGATTTCTCAACCTCTCCACTTTCAAGTTTGGAAATTGCCAAGTTTATGCCATAGCTAATTTCCTTAGGATTAAGATCGTAAGCTTTCTTAAAAGCTATTGCTGCGGCCCTTGGGGATTTTAGTTTTAAGTACATAAATCCTATTCCTGCAAAAGCCTCCGCATAGTTTGGATCTATCTCCAAAGCCTTTTTGAAAGCATCTAATGCGTTTGTGTACTTTCCAAGATGAAGATAAGCATAACCTAAGTAGGTGTAATTTTTCGGTGTCTTTCCCCCTTTTGCTATCGCAAGTTTCAGATATCTAACAGCATTTGTGCAGTCTTTTCTTCCCATACAGACTTTTGCCTTTTGAATGTAGAGAGAAACGAGATCTTTTTGTAGATTCTGTTTTTTATTTGAACTCCCAATATTCCTCTTCGGTTTATATCTTTTTTGTTCTCGCTTTTGACACTTTTTTTCCTTAATAATCCACTTTTTGGAAGGAACTTTATAACTTCTAACCACTATAATAGGACTTAATTTATACTTTGAATATCTTCTTTGGAGATTCTTTTTCACAACTTTGCATTTCTCAAGGGACTTAAAAGGACCAACTCTAATAAAGTAGATATTCTTTTGCTTTAAAAGATAAACAGAAGCTGGACAGTTAACGGAAGTTTCATTAAATATCTTTTTTATTCCTTTAAAATTTCTCATTGAAACAAGCTGAACAAAACAAAACTTTTCTTTAGCAAATACATCTATAGTAGAAAAGAATAAACTAAAAACCAAAACTATTCCAAAAAGTTTACTCCCCATTATTACTTTTCATCTTTGGAGTTAACATAATAACAAGTTCTGATTTGTATCTCTTTCTATAAGTATATTTAAAAAGACTACCAAGAAGAGGAATTCGAGAAAGAATAGGAACTTCTACCGTATCTTTAGTCTCTTTATTTTCTATAAGACCTCCAAGAATAACTGTCTCTCCATCTTTAAGCTTTACAACTGTATTAAGTTGTCTAACACCTACGGAGTAAGCTTTTGAATTCTCTATCGGCAATTCTAAAGATGTATCCTTATCGAGACGATTAATTGCTGGAGTAATATTTAAGACAATTTCTCCATTATCTCCTATTTTAGGAACAATAGTTAGAACCAATCCATCTGTTAGTATATTCTCTACTCGTATTTGTTCATTAGTAATAGTCTGATTATCAGTATAAACTGTCCTTTGAAGGGTCTTGTAAACTATCATATAATCCTTTCCCACCTTTATTACAGCAGGTTGTCCATTCATCGCTAAAATTCTTGGAGAGGATAAAACATTCACTTTCCCAAACTGACTAAGAGCCCCTATTAAAGGGTTCGTACCGCTACTGCTGAAAACTTTTATAACTTCAAGCTGGGAGGTTGTGGGTATAGTTGGGATAAAAGAGAATTGGAAATGTTTCCCTAAAAGAAGCTTGTTCCAGTTTACTCCATATTCATTTTGTTTGTTAAGCTGAACCTCTACTATTTTAGCTTCTATAAGGACTTGGCGTTCCGCCTCTTTGTTTAAAGTATTTAAAAGTTTTTCTACCTTCTTTAAAACAGAAGGTTTTGCACTGACAATTACTGTTCCGCTTAGGGGTTCTATTGAATATGAAGCAGATTTATCCTCCTTTAAAATAACTTCTATAGCATTTCTTAAATTTTCCCAAGGGTCTAGAGAATAGTTATTGTTGAGACTAACAGATGTGGTACTCGTAGATGTTGTTCCAGAAGTTCCTCTTCCGCCACCACTTGAAGCATTTATAGAAGAACTAAAAGTTCTTTGCAACTTTAGAAGATTAACATGAAATACCTTTGTTTCCTTGGTAATAATGTAAATATTGTTTCCGTCAATCTTGAACGAATACCCAAAAGGTTCAAGCAAAGCTTTTAAAGCATTCTCTAAAGTTCCTCCTTTTAGTTCTAAATAAACCTTACCCTCTAAATCTTCTGGAAGTATTACGTTGTAATTCGTAATCTTGCCAATGGCAAGGAGGGCCTGGCGAAGACTTGTTCCATCAAAGGAAAGCGTTACTGTCTTGTCCTCTACAGAAAATTCTTTTTCAAAATTTTTCATTTCGCTTAAAGTCGGAGTTTGAACAGGTAAGGGGTTTAACTCAAATACAATTGGAACTTCCTTTTCTTTGTTAGTTTTTACAGTTTTTTCTTTTATAGGAGAAACTACTACTCTTTTCCTGCTATCCCCACATCCAAAAACTAAAAGGAGGAAAACAAGAAAAAACAACCCTTTATTCACCAGTCCCTCCTTGTTTTTCCACCTTCACCGTTCCTCCTCCTTTTAGAAACTTTAACTTAAGTTCTTTCCATATGCCTAAGCAGTTTAGCTTCACTAAGTTTCTGTCTGCATCTATTTTTACAATTTCACAACCTTTGATTATATCCCCTATTCTATGCCATTTTCCATCTATAAGGGCAAGAGTCTCTTCTCCCTTAGCAATACCTTGAAGTTCCATTTGAGGAAGTGATATTCTTTTTCTAACTTTTAACGGTCTAATCACCCTATGATTTTTATTTTTACTACCTTCTCTAAGGCCACTCAAGGGATAGAAAATTTCTGCCCAAGAACTGTCTAAAATAGAAAGAAACCAAAGTAACAAGAGAAGCCTTTTCATTTTGTTCCTCTTTCTTTCAAAATAGGGACTTCAAAAACAAGATTTATAACTAAATTCCTCTCTGGTTTAGATAGATCCAGAACCTTAACCTCCATAGGTATCTCCTTCATAAGATGTTCCAAAAGTTTCATTACATTCTTCTCCTTTCCTTCTCCTTTCAAATTAACAAGGACAAAGTTCAAATTTCCCGATTTTTCCTTCTTTTCTTTAGTGATTAGAGATAGAAGTCTTACTCTATTTTTTATAAAAAGATGAGTTATTTTTTCATTAACAGATGAAGTATCAGGATATTTTGCAACTTTTTTTATTTTTTTTCTCAATTCCTCGTTTTGAGAAAGAAGTTCTTGAAGAGTTTGTTCCTTTCTTTTTAGATCTTGAGAAAGAGAAGACACCTTTCGTCTTAAGGAATTCACTTTTTGTTGCTTCAGAAAAACTTTCTTTGAAAGTTCATCAAACCGATAAACTTCGTAACCTAAAAGCGAAATCGACACTACTATTAAAACTAACCATAAAACATTTTTTTTTAGAAAATCTTTACTCTTCCACATAACGAACCTTTTTCAACTTTATATCAAAATCAGTAATCAATGCTTTCTTTCTAGCCATTTTTGCTGTATCAATAATCTTCACATCTTCAACAAAAGGATTGTTCCTTATACTATTTACCAACTTGTAAAACTCTACAGGAGAAGAGAGATTCCTACAGAAAGTAATAGTAGAAACGTTAAAACTTCTATTTTTTTCAAGGGAAACGGACAGAAGATAAGTGCTAGATGCCCTTTTTACATTTTCAAAACTTTTTAAAAACTCTGGTAACTTATCCCTACTTAGCGAAGTAAGATACTTAACTTCTCTCCTCTGCTGAAAAGAAGTTTCTTGTTTTATCCTCCTATCCAAATCTCCTATTTTCTTTCTAAGTTCCGAAAACTCCTTACTCAAGCGTTGTTCTGTACTTGTAAGAATATTTAGCTCTTGCTGAAGTTCACCATTTTTAATAAAAACAAGCCCCGCTGCCAAAAACATAGGGACAGATAAGGCTAAAGAATAATAACTGAAACGAACAGGAGAAGCTTTGTAGAAGAAAGAAACCTTCCCTTTACTCAGCGCAAAAGGAACGAAAAAAGGAAGTTCTTCTTCCTTTAAAGGAAGTTTAATAAGGTCTAAAACACTTTTTATTTCAAATCTTGAACTTTTGAAAAATTCTAAATCGCCAGATCCATATACTCCTTCAAGCTTTGTCTTTCTATGTTCCCGATAATATTCCAATGTTAATTCTATTGAACTATCAAGAGAAGATACCTTTTTAAATGTTCTAACGTAATCGATAATTCCATTATGAAATACCATAACTATGTAATCATCAAGAAACGAATGGATTAAAACAAAACTTTTATCAGTTTTTCCACTCAAAAAAGAAGAAATAATCTGCGAAGTTGTAGTAAAAGCTTTAAAAAAAGAAAGTTTTGAAAGTATTTCTTTCCTCACTACAGAAACTAGAACTTTATATCCACCATCTGTTGGATACTTGGAGTAAATCCAGTTAACACTTTCTGGTTCAAGGATAAACTCAATATCTCTCAAAACTTTCTGCTTTACTGCAAGGGATAGATGTTTTTCTTTAAGTTCAGGAAAAGTATAGACTTTGTCCATCACAGAAACATCGGTTAATGAAACAACTAGATCTCTTTTTTCCTTTACTTTTTTCAAAGTAGTAGCCAATGTTTTTCTCTTTCTCCTAAAAAACCCCTCCTCAGATAAAAGCCTTAGGTTCCCTTTAAGGTCAATTTCTGCAAATGACCTTTTCATCTACCTCATCTCCGAAATAACATCGTACACAGGTAAAAGTATACCTAATGCTATTATTCCCAAAATCCCCCCTAAGATAAGCTGGAGAGTAGGTTCTATTAAAACAGTCATTGCTTGGATTTTTCTTCTCATATCATCTTCATAAATTTCCGCAAGTCTTAAAAGGGACTTGTCCAAAGCTCCGGTTTCTTCCCCAAGCTTTACCATTCTTATAATCGGAGTCTCAAAGAAGTTAGTTTTTTCCATGGCAATTGACAGCATATCACCGGCTAAAACGTTCTCTTTTACTTTTGAGAAAGCTTCCTTTATAAAAAGGTTCTGTTCTACATGATTTATGATTATCTCAAGAGCATTTATTATTGTTCCGCCACTCCGGTAAACTTCTGCTAAAGCCCTCATATCACGGGAAAGGCTCGCCTTTAAGAAAATAACCCCAACAACAGGAAACTTTATTTTTACTTTGTCCCAGAAGTATTTAACTTTCTGGAACTTTCTAGTTAAAAGTTTAAAAACGACAAAGATTATCACTGGAGTTAAAACTATTTGTTTCCAAAAGAGTGGAACAAACTCTCCAGCCCACAGTAAAAGTTTTGTTGGAAGGGGATAGTCTTTTAATCCCATGGCTGTAATTGCAGGAATTACCTGAGGAACTATGTAACCAAACATTATCGCGATAACAAAAACCATAACAACCGCAACAAAAGTAGGATAGGCAAGGGCTTGTTTAACCTCTTTTTCTATGGAAATAATCCAGTCTAAATACTCTGCATAGTTTTGAAAAACTTTTGGAAGTGCATCGCTATTTTCTCCAACCTTCACGAGACCTATTAAATCCTTTGGGAAAATCTTAACTTCTTCCATCGCTTCAGATAGAGATTTTCCTGCTGTAATCATATCTTTAAGCTGCAATACAACTTTTTGGAAATACTTATTTTTTGTACTTTTTGAAACATCTTCTAAAATCCCTAGAATTGGAATTCCCATATCAAGGGCTCTTCCAACGTAAAAACAAAAATCTGCAAGTTCTTGTTTAGAAATTTTTTTCCTTTTTAAAAGATCAAGGATGGAAAAGTCCTCTAAGGATGAAAACCAGTCTTTTTTATACTCAAGGAGTATGACGTTTCTTCGTGAATAAAGAGACAGTAGTTCGTTTTCATCGTTAGCCTCTATCTTTTCCTCTACAACCTGCCCGTCTACATCCAAAAAAACAACCTTAAACTTAGGCATTCCTAAACCGTACTAAGGTTCTCAAAAGACACTCCAATAACTTTAGAAATTCCCGGTACTTCCATAGTTATACCATAAAGGACATCTGCTGCTTCCATAGTAAGCTTGTTGTGAGTAACAACGATAACCTGAGTTTCAAGAGCCATCTGTTTTAAAAGCTCTATAAATCTTAGTGTGTTAGCATCGTCCAGTGCTGCGTCAACTTCATCAAGAACTACAAACGGTGCAGGACGAACGGAGTAGAGAGCATAAAGGAATGCCAAAGCTACTAATGTCCTCTCTCCACCAGAAAGCAAGTTTATGCTACCGTGTTTTTTACCTGGAGGCTTTGCTTCTATTTCAATACCATCATCTTGTAGGATTAACCTTGCAGAACCTCCCCCAAAGATCTGACGAAAAGCTTTCTTGAAATTCTTATTTACATCATTAAAGGTTTTTGTGAATCTCTTCTCTATTTCCTCATCAAGCTTTTTAATAGCTTCTTTTAAGTTCTTTATGGACTCTACCAAGTCTTTTTCCTGTTCCAAAATAAATCCATAGCGTTCCTTTACTTTCTCATACTCCTCTATTGCTAAGAGATTAACGCTTCCGATTTTTGCTATCTTTTCTTTTACCCTTGAAAGCTCTTCTTCTATCTTATCCTCCTCCTTCACGGTAGAAGAGAGTTCTAAAGCTTCTTGCACACTACTATCAAGATCTAAAATCTTGGATATCGTTTCTTCTTCTTTAACGTTAAGTCTTGCAAGGTTTATCTCTGCTTCCTTTAACTTTTTCTGAACCTCCTGAAGATCTTTAGACTTTAACTTTAAAGCCTCTTCTTTTGTTTTAACTAAACCAGAAATTTCATTTCTTCTTTCTTCTAGAGTCTTTAGCTCAAGTCTTATTTCATTTATGGTCTCATCAACTCCGTTTAAAATATTGTAAGACCTTTCTAAATCTTCTTTAGCTTTTTCTAAAAGCTTTCTATCTTTTTCTATCTTCTTCTCTATTTCTTCAATTTCTCTTTGAAGGGTCTTTATAAATCTTTCCTTTCCTTCCCTTTTCTCCTTAACGTTTCTTAACTTTTCCAAAAGTAAAACCTTGGAAGACGAATAGGATGAAACTGTTTCTCTTTGCTTTAAAATTCTGTCTTCCAAGTCTTTTAATTCATTCTCAAGTTTTTCAAGAAGGGAAATTTTCTCTCCCTTTTTACCTTCAAGTTCTTTAAGCTTCCTTTCAAAAATTTCCATCTTTGAAGAAAAAGAAGCAAGAGTTTCTTCAGCCCGTTTAAGTTTCTCTGAAAGATCTTCCTTCCTTCTTTCAAGCTCTGAAATTTTCTTCTTACTTTCCTTTATCTTTGAACTTAATTCAAAAATTTCCATCTTTTTCTTTTGAATTTTCTCTTTTAAGCTATCAAGTTCCCAATCTTTTTCCCTAAGTTCTTCTTTTAGTGGAGAAAGTTTTTTTCTTAAACTGGAAAGTTCATCAATTTCTTTTGAAAATTTATCTTGAAGTTTCTTTATTTCTTTTTCCATTTCAAGTAAAGAGTTCTGTTTTCCCTTTCCAACCAAAGAACCTTTTCCGGAAAATATGTTTAGACTTCCATCTATGAAAGTGTAATTTGGAAACTTTTTAGCAAGTTCAATAGCTTTTTCTGTCTTTTCAACAAAGAAAACGCCATTAAATAAAACATTTATTAAATTCCTAAACTTCTCATCCTTTGGTTTTACAAAGTTAAGGAGAGGTTCTGCTCCTTCTACTTTAGAAACCTCTACCGGATCTAAATCTAAGCTTAAAAGCCAAACTTCACCGTTTCCCTTTATCCTATCCTTAACCCAAAGAACATCTTCAAAGTTCTCTAAAATAATTCCTGCTCCAAGAAGGGAAACAATTCTTTCCACTACCTTTTCAAAACCATCTTTTACCTCTAAAAAATTGATCAAAAGCCCGACAAAACCCTTTACCTTTCCTGCCTTTCCACTTTCAACTATTTTTTTTTCAAGTCTTCCAAAGTTAAAGGTAGATAAAAATTTCTTTGTGCTTTCTATTCTTGACTTTAAAACTGCTACATCCTCTTTTTTAGAAGCTATCTCTTCTTCAAGCTGATCTATCCGGAAAGTTAGTTCTCTCTTTTCCTCCTTTACCTTTTCTACTTCCGCTTCCAAGGATTTAAGTTCTTCCTTTAAATTTTCTTCCTTTTCTAAAAGTCTTTTTAGTTCTATAGAGTAATACTCTTTTTCCCTATCAAGTTCTGAAAGCTCTTTTGGAAGTTTAGCTTTCAAATTCTTGTAAGACTTAAACCTTTCTTCCTCTCTTGCTACATCAAGCTGAATCTTGGAAATTTGAGTAGTTATAGAAGAAAGCTTTGAACGAAGGTCTTTAATAGCCTTTTCAATTTCTGTTTTTTCCTTTAAAAGAAGGTTTAGTTTATTTTCTTTCTGTTTTTCCTCTTTTTCCAACTTTGAAATTTCAAGTTTAAGCTTTTCTTCTTCTAAAAGAAGCTCTTCAAGTTCATTTTTTACTTTCTGAATTTTTTTAAACTTCTCCTCTCTTTCAAAAGTTTTTTCTTCGATTTCTTTTTTAAGTCTTTCTATCTCTTTTCCTAAGAAGTCTTTCTTTACTGAAGCTTCTTTCTTACTTTTCTCAATTTCTGCAAGTTCCTTGCTGGTTTCTTCTATTTCTTTAGTGATTGTCTCAAACTCGTTTCTTAAAGATTCAAGTGTAGCTTCAAGGTTAGCTATTTCCCTTTCTAAAGAAGTTCTATCTTCCTGGAAAACTTTTAAACTACCTTCTAAAACATCTCTCTTTAGCCTTAAATTTCTTAGTTCAAAGCCCAAAAGCTTAAGTTCAAGTTCACGTTCAAGTTTTTTAAGGCTTTGAAACTCCTTTGCTTTCTCGGCCTGATTTTTTAGATTTCTCAAGTTTTTTCCAACTTCGTTAATTATGTTTTTTACGTTTTCAAGGTTTTGCTCAGCTTCAGAAAGCTTTCTTAAAGTCTCTTCTCTCTTTTCTTTAAAAGATAAAACTTGAGCTGCTTCATCAATCAGAACTTTCCTTTCACTTGGCTTCATTCTCAAAACTCTGTCTATCTGTCCTTGTTCAAAGAACGCGTAATCTTTTGCCCCAAGACCTATTGAAGTGAAGAAATCTTTAATGTCCTTAAGTCTTACTTTTCTATCGTTTATTAAAAATTCACTATCACCGTTTGTTTTTACCTTTCTTGTAAGAAGAACTTTAGAATTTTCACTAAAAAGGTCGTCTTCAGCTAAAAGGATAGAAACTTCTGCTACTTTAGAAGGTTTTCTTCCCTCAGCCCCTTTGAAGATTATATCTTTTATGTTATCTGCCCTCATTCCTTTTATGGATGTATCTCCAATAATCCACTTTAACGCATCAACAATGTTGCTTTTACCACAACCGTTAGGACCAACTATACAGTTTATTCCCTTTGAGAATCTAATTTCCGTTTCATCTGCAAAAGACTTAAATCCCTTAAGTTTTAAGGATTTTATGTACATAGGTTTCCACCTCCTAAGGTAGAGAAATTATCTTATAGTAAAGATAGAAAAGTAAAGTAGTAAAATTTAAATAAGGAGAGGGTGGCAGGAAGCGAAGTGGAATTATTCTTCCTGAATGGAAGAGAAAAATATAATGCTTCCTAGTCCACCCTCTCCTTCCTTGGAGGAATGTATGAAAGTCTTAGGCTGTGATGTATCCAAAAATTTCCTCGTATTTTATGATGGTAATCAGTATACCATTTACGTAGATAATGCAAAAGCCTTTAAAACAACAAAAAAATTACCTCGCAATGCTTCAATAGTAACAAAGTTAGAAGACATAGTTCGTGAAGGAGATATAGTTGTTTTAGAACAAACAGGTTCCTACGGTGTTCGCTACGCTAAAAGATTAGAATCTCTCGGAGTTAAAGTATTTATTGCTGATGGAAAAGCTTTTAAGAGATTTAGAGGACATCGTAATACAACAAAAAACGATTTTGTAGATGCAAAGTTTCTACGCAAAATGTTCCTGTATGAACCAGAAGAAGATGATGAGGAAAATTGGAAAAAATACATCTATCCATTCCACTATGATAGATATCGCTTAAGAACCTTAGTAAGACACAAGATACGTTTAGAAAAAGACCTCACCCGATTTGTTAATAGATTCCGTCAACTCTTAGCAGATATACTTCCAAATAGTGATTATTATGACTACAACCGCAAAAAACTACTCAATCGCCTTGACGAAATAGAAAAAGAACTCCTACAAGTTCCTGATGCTTTGGTAGTTCCAGCCTTAACAGAAATTGAAAAAATAAAAACTACACTTAAAGCAATAAAACTCACAGAAACAGAAATAGAGTCTATAGTCGTAAACCATCCCGATTATCCTATCCTAAAGACTTTTCCTTTCGGTTCCATGACTATGGCAAGCCTTATTGCCTACTATTGGGATGTAAATCTATTCCACTCCAAAGATGCCTTTATCTCCTACGTTCTTATGGGAACAAAAAGAGAACAGTCTGGAACTTCCGTTAATTCAAATAGAACCGACAAAACAAGAACCGAAGTAAAAGCACTCCTCTATATGGTCTATCTACAATCCTTTTTGCCTAACAATCCTCTACACTCCCTTGCACAATGGGTAAAAAGAAACTACACAGGTGGACACCAAAACAAAAAACGCTTCATAAAGTTTGCCCACAAGCTTTTAGAGGTTGTTTATTACGCTTTAAAACATAACCTAATATTCCCTGAAGCCGTTGAATACACTCTTTTTAATATGAAAAAACAATTCCAAGCTTTAGAAAGAATCTCCTACGACGAAGAAAGAATAGCCAATTATCGCTTCCCTGAATACTTCTGGGTTAGGTTCTCACGGCTAAAAACGCTAATCCCTGTGTATCAAGATATTGCTTCCCGTGCGTGGAAGCGTGCCGAGATTATTACAGGGAAACTTAGCCGTGAGAAAGAAAAAGAAGGGGGAACTAATGGGACTAACCAAAAGGGAAACAGCCAAGAAAGTAAAAGAACTGCTAAAACAGGAAGGAATAGAACATACT
>JBDOLX010000104.1 GCA_039832905.1 Desulfurobacteriaceae bacterium
TTTAAAATCTTGAATAAAACGAAAAGGCTAATTATAAGTTCCAGATTGCTAAGGGGGCTTAAATTTTTGGATACGTTGAAGAAATCAAAGAACCATAGGGGAAGATAAATAAGGACGTTGTGAACTATTCCAATGTTTAACGATAACTTAACGAATAAACGAAAAATAAGTGCTAAAGTTATGATGTTTAGTCTGTCCATGAAGAAAGTTAAATTGGAATGTGTTAATGTTTTTCTTTCTTTGAATAACCGATTTCCTGCAAACTAAGGAAAAATAGTAGAGGAAAAAGCCTAAAGGATTGAGCTTATTTCTAAGTTTTTTTACTGAAAGGTTCATGGTATTTTCATTTTATTTTTTAGAACTCTTATAATTCCTTTTATATCATATCTTTTTTTGAGGCTAAAATCTTAAGGCATTTAAAAACTTTCCAAGGAGGTAAAATGAAGCTTACAGGAAAAACTTCCGTTTACGGTATTATTGGTTATCCTGTAAAGCACTCTCTTTCTCCACTAATGCAGACTGCTGCTTTTCAGCATTTAGGGATTGATGCTGTTTATGTTCCTTTTGAAGTAAATCCTGAAAGCTTAGAAGAAGCGGTTAAAGGACTGAAAGCTTTAAACGTTAAAGGTTTCAATGTTACGGTTCCTCATAAAGAAAGTATTGTAGAGTATCTTGATTTTTTAAGTGAGGATGCAGAGTTTTTACAAGCTGTTAATACTGTGAAAAACGAGGATGGGAAACTTATCGGCTACAATACCGATGCCGATGGCTTTTTAAACTCTCTTATAGAAGAGGGTGTAGAACTTCAAGGAAAGAGAGTCACGATTTTAGGGGCTGGAGGGGCTGCAAGAGCTGTTGGTTATGCAGTTTTAAAGGGAGGGGCAAAGTTTATAAATATTGTTAATAGAAGTTTTTCTAAGGCTAAGGCTGTTGGAGAACTTCTCTCAAAGAAAGGGAATGTTTTAGTTTTCCAGTTAAAGGAAAATGTAGTTGAATCTCTTTTACAGGATACAAATATATTGATTAATACAACATCTATTGGAATGAAAGAAAGCGATCCTAAACTTTTTAACTATGAACTAATTCCAGAAGGAATAACTGTTGTTGACATCATTTACAATCCTGCAGAAACACCTCTTTTAAAAGCTGCTAAAGGGAAGGGATGTAAAACAATTAATGGGCTTGGAATGCTTATCCATCAAGGAGCTATAGCTTTTAAGATATGGACAGAGAAAGAAGCTCCTGTAGATACAATGAAAAAGGTTTTAGAAGAGGAACTTTATGGTTGATTTTCTGAAGGAAGTTATTAGCTCAGATACATGGAAACTTTATCAACCTTACTTTGTCTCTATAATCCTTGGTGGGCTTGTTGGAATAGAAAGGGAATATAAGAGGCAGAAAGAGGGAGCTCCGGGATTTGGAGGAGTTAGAACTTTCATTTTAATTTCTCTCTTAGGAACTCTTTCAGCTCATATTTCGTCTTACTTTGGAGAGCCACTTTTATACATAGTAGTCCTTTCTTTTGTCGCTCTTTTGATTGTTGCCCAGCTTCCTGAAAAACTTCCGGGGTTAACGTCCGAAATTTCTGCAATTTTAACTTTTCTAATAGGAGTTCTCTGTTATAAAGGTGAATTTCAGCTTGCTTCAGTTCTTGCTATAGCGGTCCTTTCTATTCTTAGCTTTAAGGAACAGATGCACAAGTTTGTAAAACATTTAACCCTTGAAGATCTTTTTGCATTTTTAAAGTTTGCAGCCGTTAGTGTTATTCTCTATCCCCTTTTACCAGATACTTCCCTTTATGGTGTTAATCCTAAGGAAGTTTGGACAATGGTTGTTATTATCTCCACCATTGATTTTATAGGTTATTTTCTGACAAAAGTTGCAGGGGAAAGGGGAATTCTTTTTACGGGACTTTTGGGCGGTCTTGTTTCAAGTACAGCAGTTTCTGCAACTTTTTCCTCTCTATCTAAAGTCAATAAAACTTTAATTCCTGAGTATGCTGCAGGTATCGTTGGAGCTTCAGCAATAATGTTTCCCAGAATGGTTTTCATTACAGGTCTTATAAGCGTTCAGTTTACTAAGTACCTTTTAGTTCCTTTCTTTACAGCTTTTATTTTCGGAATTTTCTTTGCTTACAGAATATCAAGCTTGGAAAAAAGAGAGAGAGCAAAAGTGGATGTTAAAAATCCGTATGAGCTTTCAAATGCTATAAAATTCGGGGCTTTTTACGCATTTATTCTTTTTATATCACGAAATACTTTAAAGTATCTTGGAGATTATGGACTTTACATAATTGCTGCTATTTCTGGACTTTCCGATGTTGATGCTATAACTCTTACGGTTTCTAAACTCTTTATGGCGAATGAACTCTCTCTTTTGCCTGCAGTTATTTCAATAGTTATAGCTGCAACTGTAAATACTATTTTTAAGTGGTTTTTAACTCTCTCTATGGGAACAAATGAACTTTTTAAAATGGTAACTCCCGGATTTCTTGCCCTTATTGTTGGAGAAATTTTAGGGATAGGGATTTTGGTATTTTGGGGATAATTAACTTTAGAATTAATTCCCCGCGCGAGAGGCGGGGAGGATAGATTACTGAACAGGATATACGCTTACAAATTTCTTGTTTCTTCTAGTTTCAAACTTGACTACGCCGTCAACAAGAGCGAAAAGAGTATAGTCTCTACCCATTCCAACGTTTAGTCCTGGGTGGATAGAAGTTCCTCTTTGTCTAACTAGGATATTTCCAGCTTTAACGACTTGTCCGTCGTGTCTTTTAACTCCTAATCTTTTACCAATTGAATCCCTTCCGTTTTTGGTTGAACCCATACCTTTTTTATGTGCCATGACGAACCCCCAATTAGCTTACAATTTCATCAATTTTAATCTCTGTAAAGTGCTGACGGTGTCCATACTTTCTTTGGTAGTGTTTCTTTGCTTTGTACTTGAAAACAATAATCTTCTTACCTTTTCCATGTCTTACGATAGTTGCCTTTACCTTGAAAGCTTTAGCTTCATCTCCTACTACAACTTTGTTGTCATCCCTTATCATTAGAGCTTCAAACTCAACATTAGAGCCCTCAGGTAGGTTGATTTTCTCAACCTTTAGAACCTGACCAGGCTCCACTACGTACTGCTTTCCTCCTGTTTTTATAACAGCATACATCCTTACTACCTCCACTCTTACTCTTAAATCGTGAGGCTAAATTTATAACAGAAAAAACGCTAAGGTCAAGTTTTAAACATTTTCTATTCTTGCACCTTTTTTATCCACGTCTAAGACAAGGTATCTCGACTCTATTCCAAGAGCATCAAATACGTTGCACATTGCTTTCCCTATCTCGTTAAAGTTTTTATCAGCTAATGCCCCTATGCAGCTTCCAGCTCCAGAAAGGTAAACTGCGTAAGCACCGGCTTTGTATCCTTCAGAGAGGATCTCCCAGAAAGAAGGTATTAGATCACAACGATATGGTTGGTGAATCCTATCTTTAACAGCTTCTTTTAAAAGTTCAAAATCTTTCTTTTGTAAAGCACCTAAAAATAGCGCAACTCTTTGAATGTTAAAAATTACATCTTTCTTGTCGTATTTTTCTGGAAGGACAGACCTTGATTCTTCTGTAGATAGGAATAGTTCAGGAACAACGATTATCACTTTTAGTTCTTCAGGAAAATCAAGCTTTATGTAGGATAAATCTCCGTTTGTAGCTGCAACGACAAAGCCTCCAGTATAAGCTGGTAGGACGTTATCTGGATGGGGTTCAAACTTGAAGGCGATGTCTATTACTTCTGCTATTGAGAGTTTCTTTCCAGCTATTTTTTCTGCAGCTAAGATTCCTCCAACTATTGCTGTGGCAGAGCTCCCAAGACCCCTTCCAAGTGGAATTCTATTTGTAAGTTTTACCTTTATCGGTTGAGAAAGTCCAAGATATTCCATTGTGCTTCTATATGCTCTTAAGAAAAGGTTCTTCTCATCTTTTGGAAGGTCGTCTTTTCCTTCACCTTCTATTTCTACAGAGTAAAAATCTGAAGGTTCCACTTCAAAATCGTTATACAAAGTTAAAGCAAGTCCTAGGGCATCAAAACCCGGTCCCAGATTACTCGTCGAGGCTGGAACAGAAACCTTAAACTTCATCTTTTACTCCTTTCTCTCATCGTATTCTATCTTTACTGTAGGCTCTGGTGCCGGCAATGTTGCTGCTGGTTTAGATAGTTCAAATTCACCGCTCTTTATCCACTCTTTAAGGATGTTGGCTATTTCTCTTGCTTTATAGTAGGAAGATAGAGGGGATGTTGGTACTTTCTTTCCGTCTATTTCTATGTAACCTCTTCGAAGTTCACCGTAACTTACATACTTTAAGGGCTTTGCATTTCCAGATGGATAGTCTACAGAATAGTCAATCACAGGGGCAAATATCTCGTCATCTTTAACTGAAGTGTAGTAGGCTATCCTCTCATTTAGGATAGGGATAGGTATTCCAACACCAACAAATAAGGAAACTCCATACCCTAGAAGAGAAGCTGCTTTTACAAAGTCAGTTGACATTTGTTTCATGTCTCCAATGACCATTAAAGTTCCAGAACCGCCCATCGGCTGACCTTTCTTGCTTCTTTTTACTCCAAATGGAGCGTGCTGAGTCCCATGGAATGCAACGTATCCTACGCCTCCCCCTAAGAAAATCCTTGTTCCAATTCCTATAGTTTCAAAGAAAGGATCGTTGAGGAGAGGGCTTAATTGACCAGCACTTGAATAGGTCGCATTTCCTAAGTTTGGTTTCAGTATTCCCATGTATGTATAGATTGTTCTTGAAGACTTATTCACACCAACATTATAGTTTTGGTATGCATTCCTTGGGTTACACAGAATAGCTTCGTTAATAGTTTTTATGTTTATTAGTTTTTTTATTTCTCTTCTTGGATAGCAATCTGTTCCATAGGCGTAAGCTTCTAGCTCTATATCCTCCCCTGCAATTAAATCCTCAATTACGTGGGCACCGCCATACTCAAACTTTCCGGGATAAACTTCGTTTCTTGGGTCATTTTCAGGAAGGGCTGTTGCTCCAATGTAAAGGTCAACTGCAGCAAGTCCACCGTAAGCTGGGCCTCCGTTAAGGTATATCTCTTCCATTTTC
>JBDOLX010000105.1 GCA_039832905.1 Desulfurobacteriaceae bacterium
TGTCAGAGTCTCAAGGATTCTTTTTCCTGCTTCAAAAAGATTTATGGATTTAACTAAAAATACGCTCTAAGTCCCCTTCCGTAAGGGAGGGGATACAGAGCGATGCCGTAAGGCATTGATTCGCTATAATACTTGTGGCGGAGAGCGAAATAGTAAGGTGTAATGCCAGCCTCCGCTATTGAGTGGTTTCTGAAAGGAAAAGCTCAAAGATTAGCTATAGGGTTCACCCACCTTACGGGTGGTAGGGTCGGAGCGACCCGAACTTACGCCTGTGGAGAGGGCACTGGCGGGGCACTTCCAGAAGGGAGTGTTAGCTATCCCTCGCTGAAGCAGGAATCCCCTTGCGGGTCTTCTGGATGGGGAGACAATCCCCTACCAGAAGCTCCGTCCGTAAGGGCGGAGTAGTTCACTAAAGTCGTATAGTTTCTTAAATGCTATGATTGGAAATGTTATTGGATTAATCCATAGAAAAACTTTCAGGAGAGTTCCCCAATATCTGGTTACAAAGCTAACGGCAGAAGCTGTTAAATTGATGAAGAATGCAAGACCACTGGCAATTTTACCTATTATCCAAGCTATACCCTTTGCTGCTTGAAGCCCTAATCTTGCAAATGTCAGAAAAGCATTGTTGTTTGGTTTAACATCTAATCCAAATAACCTACCTACTACATTAATCAGTGGAGATATAGCCTGTCCAAGATTGGCGAAAGCTTCTTTTATAGGCTGAAGAGCTTGGTTGATGTAAGAAAAACCTTCTTTAAATCCCATGAAGAATGCCTTGATCCTATCAAGGTACAAATACTGCCAAATTCCAGAAAAGGATTTTTTGACTTTATCCCAGTTTTTGTAGATAGCATAAGCACCAAATGCTATAGCTGTAATAACTGCTCCCATCGGAGTGAATGTAAACCGAATTGCTTGAACCGTAGCTGCTTTGATTGCTGAAGCTGTAATCCTCAATGTTGGAACAAAACCTGTAATTAAGCTCCTTGCTGCTGAAACTGAAAATGTACGGATTGCTTCAAAAGCAGAAATAGCAGTTCTTTTTATTTCCGTAAAGACGGATTTAAATATGCTTTTGTAGGAAACAGTTTGTCTCGTCGGCACAATATAATTCATAGTGTTCGGCTGTACAGTCGTTCCAAATTTCAGCACATCGATAGTTTCTTTTAGAGATTTTTTCAGAGTTGCAAGCGATGCTATTCCTTTTACAATTCCCATTCCCAAGAGTCCAAGAACAGCCAGAAATCCACCAACGGTGAGAGTCAGAGCTCCAAAAGCCCCAATAGGAAGGAGAACTACTTTCGCAAGAGTTTGATGCTGACTCATAAAAGTTGCAATCGGTGAGAGAATGCAAGTAAATGCAGAAGCAATAGCATTAATAGAAGGAAGAAAAACAGAACCTATAGTTGTAACTATATTGGAAAGTGCATTTTTTAGTTTCTGAAGTTGAGCTTCAGTTGTTCTTGAAAGAGCTCGGAACTCCTGTTCCATTGAACCTAAGTATTTCTTACCAGAAATTTCGGCTAATTTTTGTTTGAGGCGGTCGAGGTTGTTGACCAAAACGGTTAATTTTCCTGTATGTTCCATTCCTACCATCGATTGTAAAACTTGCATTCGTTTCGTTTCATCTAATTTTTTTAAGCTTTCCAGTAACCTTAAAATTGCAGCTTCAGGATTAGTTTTTCGGAGCTCCATAAATTCTTGATTTGTAATTCCAAGAATTCTAAGAGCTTTTTTAACTCCCGAATCCATAGCTTGAAGATGAATAAAGAAAGCATTTAGAGCTGTACCCACCTCTTCGGGAGCTCTACCGGTTTCTTTTAATACTGCTCCAAAGACAGCAACCTTTTTGGCATCTAAACCCAACTGCTGGGCAGCTCCACCAACTCGTTTCAGGATATTGATAATATCCCTCGCTTTGGCTCCCATTGTGTTTGAAAGATAGTTAATAGTGTCTCCTACTTCTCTTAATAATCCGATTGTGGGTATCCCGAAAGCTCTCCTGATCTGTCCGAAAGCTTCACCTGCTTCTTCGGGCAACATATCAAAAGCAAAAGCAGCTTTAGCTACCAACTTTGTAAATTCAACTAACTGCTTTCCTTTTAGAGTTTCATCCATCTGAGCAAGACTAGCAGAAAGTTTCACTATCTCATTACGGGGAAGAGGAATTTGAGTAGAAAGTTTCATGAAGGTTGTAGAGAATTTTGTGAGCTCCCTTTGGGAAGCTCCAACAACTTTATTAAATTCTGCCATAACTTGCTCGTACTTGATAGCTTCGTAAATAGGAAAAGCAAAAGTTCCTGAGATCGTTCCACCAATAATGGCAATTTGTTTTCCAAGTTCAACCAATTTTGAAGAAACTCCCCATAGATCCTCAAGAGCTTTTTTTGCCTTTTGGACCTCTAAGTGGAGTTTTTGAAGAGGAGAGGTAAATTTATCAACAACTTCTAATACTACACCAACCCTAAACCAATCAGCCGCCCAATCCATTATTTACCTCGAACAATTGTTTTGATGGTATGACTAGGAAATTTTTCCGCAACTTCTGTTTTTGCTTTCTCAAAAAACCTTTTAGGTTTAATTTTTACTTGCTTTCGTAATTTGAATTGAGGTTTTGGTTTTACATTGCCTTTCTGAATGAAGATTACACCATCTCTAATAAATACGGAGTAACCACTCATTTTCATAGCACTTAAGTAAGCTCTCACGCTTCCAAATTTTTCAACTTTCTTTCTAATTTGCTTGGAGACAGGAATTGCTAAGTATTTAGCTTTGAAGGGTTTTATTGTTGCTCCAAATTCGTGAGCTGGGGCGTATTCGAGGTTTGTACCAACAACTGCCCAGCCTTCTCCATACTCTATTTGAATAGACCTTCTTAGAGTTCCCGTATCGTGGGGTGCATTTTCAACTGCAACTTTTTGGGCTAATGTAGCCATATCTTTTAGAACTCTCTGGCGACGCTGTTTAAACTCTTTAAGGTTTTTTTCTATCCAATTATTGAGTTTGTCGAAACCAAAGACTCCACTCACTTCTCATCCTCATTCCAGTTCTTGTCCGGGTTGTAGTCAGAAGACTCCTGCTCAGCCTGAACAATTTCAGGCAGGAGATCCTTAACAACCTCTCTACCTTCCTTTGGAGAAATGATTCCACTTCCAACAAGCTGTGCAACAGACCTGACAACTGCTTCAAGGTCTTTCTTGCTTGGTTCTGGAAATTGAACGGTTGTCTTATAGGAAGAAAACTTTTTGCCTTCATAAGCTTCAAGGGTTTTAAGAATCAATCTATTAGCTTTCTGGAGAGCTTCTTTCCAGATTAATTGACGTCTCTTAGTTTTTCTAATTATTGGATGAAGTTGCTCTTTCACGCTTGCCCAAGATGAAGGAGTATGAGAACCAAATAGGAATTCTGGAGTTTCAGAAAGGATAACTATGTTGTAAAAGAGAGTTTGTAAAAAGTCTTTAAGTTCTCCAAAGGGTCTTTGGGATTCAAGGAAATAGGCTTTGCTGCCTGAGGGTAAAACAAGAGCTTTCTGAGAAGTCCATTTTCCTTCTTTGATTTGTTTTTCAAGGAATTGTGTATCCTCTGTTTCTATCACGGGAATTGGTGTACCGTGGTACTTAATATTTTTCCTGGCAGCTTCAATGGTGTCTTCATAAGCTCTGATAACCTTATAAAGGGCTTCGTTTATGTCTCCAGTTCCGTAAAGCTCGCCATTAAATCTTTCGTAGGCAATGTGTACGACAGGAATTTCCTTAATGCGGTTGGAACGGCTTTCTATAAGTTTACCGTTCTTGAAAAGTTTAATGCGGTCTTTTGTTAATTCTTGTCTTATCTCTTCCCCACCAAGTTCAAAAGGAAGTCTGTGAGTTATAGTGATTTTTTCATAATCTCTAAGGTCGAGGGGATTAGGTTTTATGGTTACTTTACCTGGAAACAAGGAAATAAGGTCAATACCATTCTTGTACCCAACAAAAATATAACCGTTCCCTGCAAGTGAACAGTCTCTTGCTATTGAAATCAGAAGTTCATGGTTGTTTGTCCAGATTTCATTGAGTATTTCTTGAGCCTCTTCATCTTCCGCTTCGATAGAAGGAAGTTCTGAGAAAAGGAAACTTGCGGATATGTTAACAATTGCTTTGACAAAAAAGCTTTCTCTATAAGCTTTCTTTAGTATTTCGGGATCAAGTTGAGATAAGTCATCTTCGGCAGAAGGTAGGAAATTGTCAATGAATGTGATAGCTTTCCTGATAGGTGAACGAAAAATATCAAAAAAGCCCATACTGAACTCCAAAGGGTTTTAGAGAGAAATTAAGGAGAGAGTTTAAATCTGATTAGGACAGGTGGGACTCAGGTAAGCTCAAAAGCAACTATGCAACCATAAATGTTTGGATAATGTTTTTGGAGAAATATATCTGGGTTATAGAAAAGAATCTCTTCTTTATGTTTCCCAATAAACTCTTCTGCCTTTTCCTTCAGTTGGGGAATAGTTAAGGCTTCCTCAAGGACAGGAGCATCTGTAGCAAGAAAATCGTCATCGTCATATCCTTGTTCTAGTAAAATATCAAGGTATCTTTCAAGTTCTTTAAGATTTTCCTTTGCCATCACCAAGTTTCCGAAACTCTAATTTACTACTATGTTGTCTGTTGTATTCTTCTACTCTCTCTACCTGTTTATTAACGTAATTTATACACTGTTCCATTGGAGTGCTACCTTTTTCATGAGTAACTTTGAAAAAGGTTCTAATATTCAGCGTTTCTGCGTCAATAATTGCAATAGTTCCTGTTTTATATCTAACAAAAAAATACTTCCCGGAACCTCTTATATCATCAAAATAAAAAATCCTTGAAGCTTTAAGAATTGTATCTCTCAAAAGTTCTTGTAGTTTCTTTCTATACTTCTGTCTGCTCTCCTCTGTCAGATTTTCCCATTTGACCTTGAAAAACTTTGGAAGGTGCTTTTGAAGTTTCTTTTCAAACTCTTTTTCTGATTGCCATTCCAAGGTTTCCCTTCTCGCCATGCTGAAAATAGTAGAACACTTTTTTATGTCCTTGGTTTTCCTTTTGCTGAATTCTCTTTCTTCTTTTGAAACAAGATCCGCATTTTTTGTTGCTACCGGAACTGCAACACATGTGCAGTGTGGATGTAAGGGAATGTCGTTAGCAACTTCTCTCTTGAAGATTCTTCCACAACGGGCTTCACACTTTGGACATGGAGTCTTACCACACAGCCATTTAATTTCCGTTACTTCCATCTTTTGCCAGATGGCAAGATTACTCTGGGTGTAGGCTCTAGCAGTTTCTGTTCTTGCTATAGCAACAGCTCTACTGTAAAGATCTCTGAATACTTTGTTTGAATGTAAGGGAAGTTTTGCGATTCTTCTTGCTATTTTTGGAATGGACTCTCCCTGCAGGATTCCAAGAGAAAGCTCTCTCTTGATGGCATTGACAAGATCGTCGGAAAGCTTGTCTGAAAAAGTCAAAGCATAAGTGGTTAGAAACTTTACCGTTTCTGTGGGAACCTTAAAAAGAGAAGTTGAAACCGGAACGGCGTCTGAAAACTCTTTTTGGATTAATTTTGCAAGCTCTTCTGTATGTTTCTCGGCATTTGCTTTTTGTTTTTGGATTTGCTCTTTCAAGAGGTTGTTAAGTTTTTTATTGAAACCTTCTTGCCTTTTAGAACCGTAAATGATTTTGTCTATTTCCTTTTTCAGTTTATTGAGTCTCCAGACTTGGTAAGGTGTAACTTCATCATCCTCCTGGGCAAGTAGATGAACTATTTCCTTTTGAGTTTCCTGAAGGAGTTTGATAACTTCCTTTTCAAGAGCTAAGCCGTCTTTGAGCATCCTTTTTCTTGCTTCAAGGGCAAGGCGTTTAAGTTTGTTGTGAAGGTTCTTCTCCCTGTCATCAGACATCAACCAGCTCCAGTTCTGCCTTTAGTGCTACTTTCTTGCTTCCCACCATGTAATCCTGTAGAGAGATTACTCTAAACGTTCTTCCATGAGCGGTAAGCTGATCCCCAATCTCAATATCTACCCTTCCAGAAAGGAAAGCAGTGGAAGTGTTTTTCTCAATAAAACCTAACTCATCAGTAGAGGCTTCTGAGGATAAGAGTGATAAATAACCTTCAGTTGCAAAAGTTATACCGTTAGGTTTTGTAACTGTAATTTCTGTTTTCTCAAAAGGGAAATTCCTAAAGAGTCTCTCAAAGACTCCAGAATCAATCATAAACAGGTTCCTCCGGTGAGAGTTCTACGATGCCGCCAGCAAACTTGATTCTTGCTTCTTCCTGTTTCAGAAGTTTTTCGTAATGGGAGAGCGTTTCTTTTAAGCTGTTAAGTCTGTCTGTTTCTTTTGCCTCAAGGTCTCCAATTCTTGCTGACTGAAGAGAAGAAATTTCTCTTGCAATAAGAGCAATACAGAGTTTGTAAAGAGCAATGTTCTCATTTGGCTCGTTAACGTAGTCATTCGCCAGCTCTAGGGCAATTTCTTCAGATGCAAAGGGGAGTCTAATTAAGGCTTTCTGGGTAATTGTCTTTATATCAATCATCCACCAACTCCTTTAAAGAAAGAGGGCAGAAAGCCCTCAACTATTAAGGAAGTTTGATTTTTACCCCCGTTCTTGTATCTGTAATGATTCCGTTATAGCGTTCGGTGAAAACGATATCTATAGTCTGGGTTGAAATGCTGAAATCCCTATCAGTCCTTAGACCTTGTCTATGTTGATAGTACTGATCAGTCTTTGGAAGTGTAAGTGTAATTGGATCGGTTGGGTCATAGTGAACAGTATCTATAACCTCAAAATCAAAAGTCAGTCTTTCTCCTCTTTCAGCTGCAACAGCAGAATCTTTCTTTGCCTGTAAGAGTGCAGCTGCAATTTCAGGAGCACAGACTGCAATTGGTTTCTTAAGGTAATCTCTTCCAACGTTCCTTCTAAGTTTTGCCCATGCAGCATTTAGGGTTTTTATCCAGGAATCTGTAAAGCTTATCTCTTCGTACTTTGCATTTTTCAAAAGATTCCACATAAACTTTGCTTTATTGTTAACAGCTTCTACTTTGGCTCTCCAGATTGCATCTTCTATTTTCCACCATTTATTATCCTCAAACCAGTTTCTGTAAAGTTTAATTCCTGCCGCATAGGTAAGGTTCTTAAGTGCCACTGTTTTACCTTCAGTGAAATAGGTGAATTCAACCGTTTCACCGGGCTTGAGTTCCTTGAAGGTTACAGTCTGGCTTCCTACCTGATATTCTTCAAATTCAGAATCGGAATTTACTGTTCTAAATATCTGCATCCAGCGATCGTCAACTTCAGGAAGTATCTTATCAAGGTCCACAACTACAGGCTTGGGAGGTTTCATTGCCTCTGGTGGATAAGAGGCAGTAGCCTGAAGTTTTGCTTTAAGGATTTCCTCTCCTCTTTTCCTTGGAATAGGAGTTCCGGTTTCGTCATAGAGTCCCGCTTTCAAGAATTTATCGATAGCAGAAAGAAATTCTTTTCTCAGTTTTTCATCATAAAGAATCTGGCTTGCATGAAGTTTTTCTGGATTCTTAACGATTATTCCCGGCATTTCCAATAACCTCCTAATAGAGCTCTGGCATAAGAGTTATGTAAACGGTTTCTTCACCACTTGCTTTTGTTTTAAAAGCTTTTCCTATTTTTGGATTGGTATCATCAGAGCTGTCATATGGTTTCACTTTTCCATCTCCTGCATACTGAAGAAGGGTTCCACTTGCAATCTCAACAGATGGATCTGCCACCGGAACGTCAAAGACACCTCTTACTATTAGAACTCCTTCTTCACCAGGCAAAATGTCCTCAAAAGGGACTCCTATCCAGTTACCTACTTTAGCGAGGGTATCTTTTGCAAGAGTGCTCGTTCCAGTATTAATAACCCTCACTCTATCGTCTCTTTCATATCTGAACATGACTTAGTTCCTCCTCTCAGTAGGTTATGAATGGAGAGTCTTCTCTCGTTTCTGTCTCAGTTGGTGGATTGATTGTTCCCGTCCCTGCAGTTAATCTTGGAAGATTTTCTTTAAAGGTGGCGGTAAGGTTTTCTATCTGCTCTTTTGTTGTCGCAACTTCAAGTGATGCCTTTAGTATGTCTCTTACATCTTCTGGAACTTCTGAAAGTTTTTGTGCTTTCAGTTGGTCAAGTTCAAGCTTTGCTTTTTCGGCTTTGAGTTTCTCTACTTCTTCTGTTCTCGCTTTGAGTTCAGCCTGGAGTTTTTCGATTTCACCTTCTTTGAGCTTTAGTTCTGCCTGAAGCTTTTCTACCTGTGCCTGTAAAGCTTTAAGCTTTTCTTCCACCTTATCCTCCATATTATTGGTTTTTTTAGCATCAAGTCTTTTGGCGTCTGGATGAGCACCTCTAAAGACGAGGGAAATTTCGTCTGCTTCAAAATCTTCAATAGTGATTACCTTCTCCTCCCCTTCTGAAACGGTGTACTCCTTAATTGATCCTCCGATAGAAACTGCTTTAATTGGAGTAGGTTTCATTTTTATTAGAGCAATGAGTTTTTCCTGTCCCTGTTTTGGAATCCTTAAAAATGCCATGAGTTCTTTTTCTTTGTCTCCTTTGATTTCTGTTTTTGAAACTACTCCAACAATGTTTTCTATTCTTTCCCAGTGTTCAAGTAAGACAGGTTTCCCTTTGAGAGTTTTCCCTGCTTTCTCAACTGCCTGAGAAGAAAAAACGACGGTTGTCGGCTCGTAGTTAACAAGAGGAGTTATTTTTATCCCGGAAGAGATAGCCTTGACCGGGATTTCAACGTATTCATCGGTTTCCGTTAAATCGTAACCTGAAGCAGAAGCCTGCAGAATGAGAGGTCTATTCTCCATTTCCTTCTCCTGAAGATTTCATGGAAATAGATTAAGGCAGGAAAATAGAATTGATTAGGACAGATGGGACAGAGCCAATCAGGCATCCACAACTGGGGAATCTGTATCAGCGGAAGGTGGAATAGGTTTCTGCTTTGCCCATTCATCAAAAGAAAGTTGAGTTTTACCATCCATTTTTTCTTTTTCCCATTTCACAAGCAATTGACGGCAATACTCAGAGGTATTCTGCTCTGTACAGGTTTTTGTTTTTTGATTCTGAGATACTGTATCAGCTTGGACAGTTTTTTTCTCTTTGTTAAGCTCTGGAGGAATGTATTCTATTAATTCAAGAACTGCCTCTATTCCATCCTCTACTTCCCTCGTTCTAAAAGATGAGACCTGTACCTGCTTTATTCCTCTTGCTCGGGTATGAACGTCAACAATTTTCCAGACTGCAGGACGGGAGTTGACGAACTTTGTGAAGAGTTTGTTAAGTTTTTCTGCTTTTTCAATCGCTGTTACTCCTGAGTCTTCATCGTCATAGAGAGAAAAATTAACAGTGATTATTGCAGGTTCATAACCCTGATATTCACGAGAAAGGGACGAGTTCCCGTCACCAGACATATCATCCCAGCGAATGTTTTTTTGAATTTCAATTCCATTTTCAATTTCCACTGGGAGAATAACTTCCTCTCCAGTTTCACATATCAGTTTTACGAGCTTGACATCTTCCATTACTCTGTTCCTTCAACTACGGTGATGTTCAAAGAGTTAATCACTGGAAGTTCACCTTTTGCAACAGGAACGTCCGCCGATGGAGAATTAATCTCAACTTTTGAAACGCCTGCAATTTCCATTAGAGGATAAATGAGACTCGAAATCGTTACGTCTTTAGAGATTCTGAATCTACGGTTATCGTAATCAAAGATTACCGATTTGTATTCTTCGTTATATACAAAGAGAGCATTTATTCTTCTTTCAGCTTCTGCTTTTATAAGGTCTATTTCCGTGAAGCCTGGATAAGTGTAAATGGTTATATCAATATCTATAGCTTTGAGCGTTGGAGCTTTAACAAGAACATCAGCTACTGGAGTCTTCTTAAGGTTCATTACTTCTTGAACTTTTGCTATTAAATCATTTGTTGGAAGTCCAGCGGTAGAGACAATGTAAACGTCAACTGTTCCTTGCCCTCTTGGATGCTGGTCATCTATTTCAACGTCAACTACACCATCAATGGATAAAGCCCAATATTTGTAATAATCTGCTATCTGCAACGATAGAGTGGTCCACCTTAGAATACATCTTTGACGCAAAGACTCATCATCCTCTTGATCCATTCCTTCCTCTATCAACCAATTTGATGGATTGTAAACAGAGTCTATACCGGGTATGTAAGTGGTAAGTATGGAAATCATACCTTCGCCAACATTGTATTTTGCACCTGTTTCTTCGGATTCAACCTTAACTGTAACTTCAGATTGACCATCTTGGAGGACTTTCTCTTCTATGGTTATGTAACGGAGTTCTTCCCCGAAGATATTGGGTGGAGTTTTGATGATGGTTCCCTTTGGTATTAAAACGTTTCCAGAAGTATCTTCTCTTCTAAATAGAACGTAGCCTACGGCTTTTTTGGCTGGTTTCCTCTCTATCCCCAAGCCTGCAGCATGTAGATCCAGCCAACTACCGCGTGCAGTAACAACAAAAAGGTTAGGGACAATGTGTTCTTTGAGCAGGTCATAAAGTTGCTTAATGAGTTCGGAATTCACTTCAAGAAGAGTTCTATAGACACCACCTACATTGTAGTTTGTGATTTTGGGATTCTTCTGCCTTGAAATTGCAATGCTTTCTGTGAGAAGCTGCTCAAAGGTTGGGTAATCAGTGATAGCCTGCAGAAGGACATCGTAATCTATCATAGCTTAACCCTCTCTCGTGTTTGCCACTTTTGCGTAAACCTCACCGCTATCTCTGTCTATGGAGATGATGAGATTAAAAGGATTGTTAAAACCAACAGGTGTAACGGTAAGAAGAATTTCTATAGAGCGAAGTGTTAAGTTCTTTCTTGTTGCCTTTGCTTCCAGAACTCTTGGATCTTTTTCAACTTCATCTCCTATAGCTGATAAAAGATCAAGCTCTGTGATTGGATCCCACTGGCGTTTAATGAAGCGATGTAGGTCAATGCCATAATCGGGATGGGCAAAATGAGAACCTTTTACTGTTTTGAGTCTATTGATGATGTCCTGAGCTAAGCAGTGAAGACCAGAAACTAGTGTCAAGTCCCCAGAAGGCAAAACCTGAAAATCTCCGTTTATACAGTAAATGTCTATGCCAAAATCCATAATTCACTTCTAACCTGGTATTTCTATAGGACTTGTAATAATGTTCATTAACTTTTGATACTTATTTACTATCGTTGGCAAATCTGGAGCAGATACTGCAATAACAATTCCTGCAGAGTAAGCATTAATTGGTGGTGGATTTGATGCTGACTGTATCCTTTGAACAATACCTCCAGAGTTTGGTTCTAACATTAGAACATAAAAACCTGCCTCTTTTATATCCCCTAAAAGTCCTGTTGTTGTTCCGATAATGTTGTTTATTGCATCTATTTTCTTCTGAAGTTGATCTGCTACAGCTGTAGATTTATTAAAAATGTCTGTCGCCTGTTTATGTATTTTGTCTAATACCTGTGCTTGAGCAGGAAACACATCCGCTAAGGTTAGATCTTTCCATGTCGACATTTTCCACTCCCTAATATGTTTGATTTGGAGTTGAAGTAGAACCTCCACTATCTCCTGTGTGATTATGGGAGTTATAGATAGTTAGGAATTCATCCACTTTAAGATTTGCTCCACCGTCTGTAGTTAAAAGTCCTCCAAGGGCTGTACAAGTAGAAGAGGTTAAAATAGTTCCTGTTGCCGTTATGTTTCCATTTACAGTTAAGTTTCCATCAAGGACAAACTCTCCTGTATAGCTAAACACAGTTTTAGCTTCTTTTTTTATAGTATTAGCAGAAACTTGCCACAGATTTTTAATCTCTTCCGTCTTATTATTTCCAACTTCCTCAACTTCATCATTTGGAACAGCTATTACGAGATCATCTTTGTTATGTTGTGGAATTGATTTTCTATACGGAAGTATTCCATCTATGACTGGATAAGTTAAACATCCATACAAGAAAGATACTTTTACTATTGATCCTTTTTCCGGTAGGAAAAATATTCCCCTGTTATTTCCAATTCCTAATGAAAGAATAGGAACATCCGGTATAACAAGATCTGAGTCCTTAAAGTTCCCACCTTCTGTAAGTTCTATTAGTCTTACATCAGCAGAAAAAATACAGTTTAAAAAGTCAGCTTTCCCTGATACTTCATAGACTTTCTCTACCTTTCCCAATACTGGAGGAACTGGAATAATTCCGAGCTTTTCAATAAGCTTTTTCTGGATCTCAAGGTTTTCTCTTACCATGGTAGAGATTTCTCCATATACACTTACAGTTCACTAGGGTTCTCAAAAAGATAGGAAAGAAAAGGAAAGGATATTAGGACAGGTGGGACACAGAAAGACAAAATCATATAATTATTTACCGTTATTAGGAGGAATTGATATGGCAGAAAAGTCTTTAATAGAGTGGACAGAAAGCAGTTGGAACCCAATAACAGGATGCAGTAAAGTAAGCGACGGCTGTAAGAACTGCTACGCTGAAAGGTTAGCTCTTCGCCTAAAGAAGATGGGAGTAAAGAAATATAGAAACGGCTTTAAGCTCACACTCCACCCAGAATCTCTTGATGAGCCGTTAAGATGGAAAACACCACGGATGATTTTTGTCTGCTCTATGTCAGACCTCTTTCACAAGGACGTTCCTGAGGAATTTATTAAGGAAATTTTTAGAGTTATGAACGATGCGAGAATGCATACGTTTCAGGTGCTAACTAAAAGAGCAGAAAGGCTTGCAGAGTTTGCTGATAAGGTCAACTGGACATCCAATATATGGGCTGGTGTTACAGTAGAATCTGAAAAGTATCTCTACAGGGTAGAGTATCTTAGAAAAGTTCCTGCCGTTGTGAAGTTTATATCTATGGAACCTTTACTTAGTCCTGTTTCAGGATTAAGAAAAGTTATTCAGGGAATAGACTGGGTTATAGTTGGTGGAGAATCTGGGTTTAACGCTCGTCCTATGAAAGCAGAGTGGGTAAGAGAAATAAGGGATATTTGTGAAGAATTTAACGTGCCCTTCTTCTTCAAGCAGTGGGGCGGAGTAAACAAAAAGAAAACGGGAAGAGAGCTTGATGGGAAAATTTATGATGGAATGCCTTCTATAATCGAGAACAGTAAGTTACTTTGATTTCTTGGAGTTGCTTATATGACTTGAGGTAATCAGGATTAATTTGACCTTTCTCTCCTAATTTATTGCGTGGACCTCTTTTATACACAAACTTCTCGTGACCGCTCAAATTGACGATACTTCGCTTCTCTAACTGCCTTAGGGCATAAGTTATATTTCTCAGTGTAGGAACAGAATAATTACTTCTAACATAGGCTTTCCAAGAAAGAAACTCTTGTGATAGAAACTGGAAAACTTCATTCAGAGTACAGGATTTCTTTCCCCTTAAAAAGCTTATTAAATCTTCTTCTATGTTGTAAGTAGGGCTTGGATTAAAAAGTGTCCCTTTAAGTTTTGCATGCATTGGTGAAACCTCTTTACGACGTTTTATAATGATTTCATTATATGTAGATAGAAATGAATCCATTATAATAGGATGACCTGTAGCAAACAAAAGATAGAAATAGTCCATATCAACAATAGAGCCTTCTCTTGTTATAGGAATAGCTGCAATGGCCACATAGTTCCTGAAATTTGAGAAATGTTTTTGTAGTGTGGATATAACAAAGTCTTTAAATTCTGGATCAGGAATGTCCCTCACTTTTTTTTCAGGAACTCCCAAAACTTTAGAGATTCTCTTTATGTCATTTTCATGCAGTCTTCCCTTTTGTCTTGAAAGAGTATTCTGATTAAAGAAGACCAGAACCTCATAAGGATTACCTTCCAGCAGTGGAAGAAATTTCAGTAAGTCCAGTTCTGTGGAAAACTGGTCTACAAAAAAGAATCCGTAAGGTGCTTTGCTTATAACTTTTTTTATAGTTTGAATTTCATCTTCCCAATCTCGCCGTATAAAACCTTTTATAAAAGGGGATTCTTTAATACCAAGCTTTTTTATGTTTCTATTTAGTTCTCTATACGTAGATTCGTCTTTCTCACACAAATGCATCCAAAAAGTTTCTACGTTATGATTGGGAATATCTTTTTCATAATGTTTTTTGAATGTCTCATAGGCAATGACAGGAGACCCTATTCCTCCACCTTCTTTAAAGATACCAGCCCCAGCGAATAGATCTAAATAACTATAAGTATTAGCTAATGCACTGGCAATTCCCAAGGAAGATTCAAGGCTTGCTCTTAGCAATTTATGTTTTATTTCTGTATGCAGTTTTTTATAAGTGAAATGAATCTGATTCCTTTTATCCATATTAGGTTTCCTGTATTAATTCAGTTTGCTACCCAAATTCCATTGATTTTGCCCTGTAAGTCCAATCTCCACAATTATCCCCTTCTTCAATCACTCAATAATTCTCTACAAAATGGTCCAAGTCTCCAACTTTCGTTTTCACAGTACTTTAGATAGATATCATAAAGAGAAGAATTTTTCTTGTAAGGCTCTGAGTTATTGAGTACATAGAAATGGAATACATTTTTTTTCTCAGGCTCTATATTTCTGTAAATATCAAGAGCAACTCTGTTAAGTATTTTGATCCCAATAATCAACTTTCCTCTATTGTAAAAGTCAACATAAGTATAAACTGGTAAATGTTCTGCTTCTGATAGATACTTAATTACATACGGAATAGACGTGACAGCTTCAGAGAAATAGAGTTTCTTTCTATCAAACTCAACCAAAAGATGTAGATTTCCCAATTCATCAAAACTATAATCAACATGAGATGCAAGATCTATAAGAATAGGATTTTCTTTCAGATTACTAAGAATATCCTCTAAAGGTTTTTTAGAAGATGTATTTTCGGATATTTTTTCTCCATTAGAATTAAACTGTATTGATCCTGCTCGTACTCTTCTCCCCTTATAGTTATGCCTAAACACTTCTCTTTTACCTTGTAGAGGATTGTTTATATGAATTTGTGTAATATTTTTCATCTTTGAATTTTTGTTTGAAGAGGAAATAAAATATTTGATGCGTCTATACGATTTAAACACTTTCTTTTTAAACAGTTATATATTCACCCTCCAAAAAAATACCGAGAACCCAATAAAAACGAAAATTCGAAGATGAAAAAGAAAAGTTAAGCTTAGGATTGAGGGGGTAAATCTTAAGCATTC
>JBDOLX010000106.1 GCA_039832905.1 Desulfurobacteriaceae bacterium
TAAAATTCCTTTAAAACCCTTCATAAGATCTATGCTTAAGGAAATACTATTTGGCTTTATAAGACCTTTAAAAGGAATAGAAGAGACAGTGAAAAGTTTAGATGTAAGGATAAGGAGAAAATGATGTAAAACCTTACTATATGTGGAAAGAATGCCGTTTACGAAGCGAGAAAATCAAAAAAGAGCATTGAAAAACTATACCTTCAGTATGGAAAGTACTTTGATCCAGAATTTTTAAGCTTCCTAGAAGAAAACAACATTCGTTTTCAGTGGGCAAAAAAGAACCAACTTGAAAAACTTACCAAAACAAAAAAGCACCAAGGAGTAGTGGCTATTTTATCTCCTATAGATTACGTTCCTTGTGAAAAGCTTTTTAATCAAACCACTAAGGAAAAGAACTTCTTTGTTGTCCTTGATGGCATAACAGAACCTCAAAACTTAGGAACAATAGCAAGAACCACAGAAATTTTTAATGGAACGGGACTTTTATTACCAACAAAATCATCCGCCCCAATAAACGAAGTTGCTGTAAAATCTTCAGCAGGAGCTATATTTCATCTTCTCATATCAAGAGTAGAAAATTTAAGTGAAGAACTAAAAAAGTTTAAAAAACTTGGCGGAAAAATTTACGCACTAGAAACAGGAGGAAAGGATATAAGAGAAATTAAATTTGAAAAACCAGCTGCTCTTGTTCTTGGTGCAGAAGGAAGGGGAATAAGCAAAGAGGTTCTTTCTATTTCAGACGAAATAGTTACAGTTCCAACTTTTGGAAAAACCCATTCCCTTAATGTTTCAGTAGCTTGTGGAATCGCCGCCTTTAAGCTTTGCATAGGCTAACTTTTTACCTATTTCTACAGCTGGTTGCCCGTAAGGATTTACCCCCATAAGCTTTGCCATGACAACTGTTGCTATCATGTAGATCATAAATAGGTACCCCATGTTATATGGGGAAAGGGAGTCCATCTTTATCTCAATAATTGGTCTTTCTCTCTTGTAAAGAGCTTCAACAGTTCCTTCAAATTCTGCTTTTATTATTTCTGAAAGTTTCTTTCCAGCAATAAAGTCAAGAATTTCTGTTTCTTCAGGAAGTTTCAAATCTTCAGTGTAATTCTCAATAGAGAAGAACTGATAAACTTTATCATCCTTTCCATCCATAAAAAGTTGAAGAACGGAGTGCTGGGAGGACGTTCCAATTGCTTTCATTGGAGTTTGTCCTTCTCCATCTTTTCCAAGACTTTCTGCCCAAAGCTGTGCATACCATTCAGTAAACTCTCGTAAATAATTGGAGTAAACCATCATTACAGAAATTGTTCTACCTTTTTTATAGTGAAGATATTTACAGACTCCAAGCTTTATTGCTGGTTCTGGATTTTCTAGAGCATCTTTTGCACCTTTTAAAAGTTCCTCAATGTTGTAGTTTATAAACTCAGAAGGTACAAGTCCAACAGGTGTTAAAACAGAAAACCTTCCGCCTATTTCTTTTGGTATGGAAAAAAATACAGTATCAAATCTTCTTGCTAAACCTTCAAAAGAATTACCTTCATCACCTATAAAGATGAAACGATTTCCCAAGTCAGAGAAATTCTTTTCTCTCAGTTTTTTCACTACAATATTTAGTAAAACAACTGTTTCAAGAGTTCTACCCGATTTACTGATAAAAGCAAAACAAGTTTTTTCAAGATTAACAGAATTTAAAACTCTCTTTACGTATGTTGGATCAACGTTATCAAAAAAAAGAAGTTTCCTTCTTCCTTCCTGTTCTCCTGAAGTTATGGTGTTATAGATAGCCTTTGTTCCAAGAGAAGATCCTCCCATACCTACGACAATTAGAGAGTCAAATTTTGCTTTATAGTCTTTTAACTTTCGCTTTATCTCTTTAATATTTGTGTTAGCAGACTTTACAAAAGGAGCATCTTTTTCGTTAAGAAGACTTTTTAGGTTATTCTCCTTTACTAACTTTTCAACACTTAGGGGTGAAATCCCACAATAATCAAAGCAAAGCGATACTGCCACTTACTCCCCCCTAGGTTCCGAACCACTACCATCTTTCTTCTCACTAAGAGTTGACTTCCAAGCGATTATAGCAAAGGATAAAGGTAAAGCAATAGCTATTATGGTACAAATAATTCCGTAAATTGTATTTTCGGACATTTTCTTACCTCCAAAAAGATTTTTTAAAAATAAACCTTTATCGGATTGTAAACGGTATCTCTCTCAACAGGAATCTTCCCTGCTTCCTTTATTAGCTTTACTAAGCGTTCTTTTGGAATGAACTCCCCGGCCCTTGCTCCTGCAGATTTAGTAATATCCTCTTCTATGACTGTTCCGTCAATATCGTCCGCTCCAAACTGCAGAGAAACCTGTGCAATCTTTTCCCCGAGCATTATCCAGTAAGCTTTTATGTGTGGAAAGTTATCAAGAAGAAGTCTTGATACAACTAGCGTCTTTAACTCATCAATTCCTGTCGTATAGTTAGCATTCGGAATTTTTGTATTAATAGGATGAAAAGCTAAAGGTATAAATGTCTGAAACCCTCCTGTTTCATCCTGAGTTTCTCTTAATAGTAAAAGATGATTTACTCTATCTTCAATACTCTCAATATGACCAAAAAGCATTGTTGCATTGGACTTTATTCCAAGTTTGTGTGCCGTCTTGTGAATTTCCAAATAATCTCTTGCTGAGATTTTATCTGGACAAATTTTTTTCCTTATCTCCTCTTCAAAAATTTCTCCCCCACCTCCCGGAATTGAACCAAGCCCAGCTTCGATCAAATCTATGAGTGTTTCTTCAACAGTTTTCTTTCCTTTTTCTGCTATGTATTTAATCTCCTCGGCAGTATAAGCTTTTATATGAATATCTGGAAAGGTTTGTTTCAAGACTCTTATTATTTCAATATAGTTCTCATAACGCCAGTCCGGATGTAATCCACCTACTATGTGAACCTCCGTAAGGCTAGGATTACTCTTTTTGTAATCTTCAAGTTTTCTCACTATATCTTCTACTGCCAGTTCATAAGCACCTTCCTCTCCTTTTCTCTTCCTAAAGGCACAAAATTTACAAGTACCAATGCAAATATTTGTTGGTGTAATGTGAACATTAACGTTAAAGTAAGCAAACTTCCCATTTTTCTTCTCTGCTACGTAGTTAGCTAAAAGTCCTAAAGTTGGTAGATCGTAAGAGTTAAAAAGTGTAATTCCATCTTCAAAAGAAAGTCTTTCTCCACCAAGAATTTTCTCCGCAATAGGAAAAAGATTTCTATCTTTAACCAATTTTAAAATCACATCTTCCATCTCAACCTCAATAGACTCTTAATACGTTGTATAAAGTATCCCTTTCAACAGGAATTTTTCCAGATTCCCTAATAAGTTTTAAAAGTCTCTCTTTCGGCATATATGAACCTGTTGTTGCTCCCGCAGAATGAGTAATGGACTCCTCCACAACTGTTCCATCAAGGTCATTAGCCCCAAAGTGTAATGAAACTTGGGCAAGTTTTTCTCCAAGCATTATCCAAAAAGCTCTAATGTGGTCAAAGTTATCTAAGATAAGTCTCGCAACAGCCAACATCTTAAGGTCATCAAACCCGGTCGTAGCCTTCCCTTTAAGCTCTGTATTTTCAGGATGGTAAGCAAAGGATAGAAACGCCAAAAAACCTCCCGTTTTATCCTGTAGATCTCTAAGTCTTAAAAGGTGTTCTACCCTTTCTTCTACTGTTTCAATATGTCCATAAAGGATAGATGCATTTGTTTTAAACCCTAAACGGTGAGCTGTTTCATGAATTTCTAAATACCTTTCGGCTGAGAGTTTTTTAGGACATAGAAGTTTTCTTACCCTTTCACTAAAGACTTCTGCTCCACCTCCAGGAAGTGAAGAAATTCCAGCTTCCAAAAGATCAATTAAAATTTCTTTTATAGATTTTCCTGATATCCTTGATAGGTAGTCAATTTCTTCAGCAGTGAAAGCTTGAATACGGATTTTTGGAAAACTTCTCTTTATCTCCCTCAAAAGTTCTATATAAAATTCGTATCTCCACTCAGGATGTAGTCCACTTACAATGTGAACTTCTGTAACGCCATCAAAAGACTCTATTTTCTTTAAAACGTCATCAATTGTTAACTCAAAAGCCCCTTCTTCTCCCTTATTCCTTCTAAAAGCGCAAAATTTACATTTCCCAACGCAAATATTTGTAAGATTCACATGTCTGTTTACTATAAAGTAAACAAAATCTCTGTTCTTTTTTCTATTCACAAAGTCGGCAAGTCTTCCCAAAGTTAAAATATCGTTTGTCTTAAAAAGTTTTACTCCATCTTCAAAAGATAGCCTTTCTCCATTAAGAACTTTTTCTGCTACATTTTCTAAGGTTCTATCTTCCATAAACTTAAATATCATTTTTTTCATTAAGGTACTCCTTGAAGTTCTCTCTTAGATTTTCTTTTTCAAAGAAATAGACAAGCTTTTCTATTCTTTCTATAGTCTCCTTTGAGAGGTGATGTTCCAAAAGGCAACCTTCTTTTTCAGCAATGTCATCTCTTACTCCAAGAACTTCTTTCATGAACTTGATCAATACTTTATGCTTGCTGTATAGAGTCTGAGCGTAGAGCTTCCCCTTTTCGGTTGTCCTTACGTAACCGTAAGGCTCATAGTGAATAAAACCTTTCTCCGAAAGCCTTTTAAGGACATCGCTAACAGTTGGCATTTTTACGTTTCTTTCTTTAGCTATCTCCTTTACTCTTGCTACTCCATTTTTCTTTTCAATCAAATAGATAGTTTCAAGGTAATCCTCAAGCCTCGGGGCAAGCTTTTCTTGTTCCATAATCTCTCCATTCAAACTAAGTTAGGTCTATCTAAATTTTAGCTAACTTTTTACTTTCTCTCCACAGTGTTGACACAGTGAACTTTCAGAAACGATAAATAGATTATCGCCTTTTAAACTCTCTTTCTTTGGTTCGTAAAAGTCTACAGTAAACCAAATTCTATCCCCTAAACCAAGTTTCTTTAATATTTTTTCTGCTGCAACTCTTCCGCTTTTTATCGCCTCAATAGCTGTAGTCATTCCGTTTAACGCATCTCCAACAACAAAAACATTACTTTCAAAAAACTTTTCACCTGAGATTTCAAAAGTCTCAAATATTTTTTTGTCCTTTTCAAAACCTATTGCAGGAACAAGGTAGTCAAAACTGATACTACCGCAGGAAAAAGTTATTCTATTGTCTTTTATAACTTCTGGTAAACAATTTGTGAAAACCTCTACTCCTTCTCTTATAGCAAGATTCACTTCCCTTGGGTTTGCCCGAAAATTTTCTGAACTTCCTCTATAGAAAACAAAAGCCTTTCCTCCTAGTCTTAAAACAAGTCTTGCTATATCAAAGGCTGTATCTCCAGCTCCAACTATTGCTACCTTTTTACCCTGAAGGTCTGGAGGAAACTTTAGAAAAGACAGAGGATAAACAACAGCAGATTTCCCTTCCACTGGAATGTCAAACTTTCTCTCCTTCTGGGAACCAACCGCAATTACAATAAAGTCGTATCCTGAAAGCTTAGAATTAACATTGGTCTTTAAGAAAACTCTCAAGTTTTTGAAAGAAGTAATAAACTCTATTTCTCTTTGTAAAAGTTCTTTATCTAATTTAAAGTCAGGAATTAGATTTAAAAGTCCTCCCAGTGTTTTTTCCTTTTCAAAAATATCTACTTTTACTCCACATGAAGCTAAATAATAAGCAGCAGAAAGTCCTGCCGGTCCTCCACCTATAATGGCTACTTTGCGATTAACAACGGGAAATATAGGATTTCTCTTTATTATTTTCATCTCCTTTAAGACAAGCCTTCCAAATTCCTTGTGAACTTCTCTTATTTTCAAGGATCTTCCAGGTAAAATTCCACATTTTGTTTCACAAGTAGCAGGACATATTTCTCCCAAAGTAAGAGGAAACGGTGCCTTAGATACAAAAACTCCAAAAGCTTTTTTAAACTTTCCCACGCTACTAAAACTCATAAAAGACGGAATATTTACGTTTGCAGGACAGAAATCTTCACAAGGAGAAGTTTCCCTAGTAGCCCCTCTTTTAGCATCTATTGCCTGAAGAATGTAAAGGAAAATTAAAGCCACAATTAAAGAAATTGAACCGTAATTTAGCTTAAAACCTATCAAGTAAAGATAGTAGAATGGAAGGGAAAAAGTAAACAGAAAGAATATCCCCGTAATGAAACGTCTTTGATAAATTTGCCCAAGACCTGGTAGTATTAGCGAAAGGTAGAAAGCTTTCTTCCTCTCCTTTAAGACCCTCTTACCCTTTATATGGAACTCAAAATCTGGAAAGTTAAACTCCATGTCTAACCACCCTGATGTATAATTAATCCATGTTAAAGTTTATTAGAAAAATTTACAGTCAAAACCAAAAACTTTCTCCTGAAGAACAAACTCTAGTCAAGTTTCTGTATCTCATAACTATCCTATTCCTTCTTGTCTCCTTTTCAACTTTTGGAATTATGTTAATAGAACATTGGTCTTTCCTTGATGCACTCTGGCATACAATAATTACAATATCAACCGTTGGATACGGAGAAGTCCATCCCCTATCAACCGCCGGAAAAACCTTTACCATGGTCGTAATTGTTATTGCTTTTGCTATCTTTGCCTATGCTGCATCCACAATTGCTTCTATGATATTTGAAGGGGAACTAAAAAAAATTTTTATTAATAAGAGGATAGAAAAAATGGTTTCAAACCTAAAAAATCATACTATTGTTTGTGGACTTGGAAGAACAGGACTTGCAGCAATAAAAGAACTCTGGAAGGAAAAAATCCCGTTTGTTGTAATTGAAAAGAGCGAAGAAAAAATAGAAGAAGCGAAAGAGAAATATCCAAACCTTATCTATATTCTTGGAGACGCAACAGAAGACGAAATCCTAATAAAGGCAGGAATAAAGTCGGCAGCGAACTTAATAGTAGCTACTCCAGATGATGCAAGCAACCTGTTTATTACTCTTTCAGCAAAGAATCTAAATCCTAGAATAAAAGTTGTCGCAAGAGCAAGTAGAGAAGAAAACGTAATAAAACTAAAAAGAGCAGGAGCTACAGAGGTTATCCTTCCGAACGTTATAGGTGGACTGAGAATGGCCTCCTTAGCTATAAGACCAAGCGTTGTTACCTTCCTTGACATAGTAACTCACCATGGAGAAATAGATTTAAGACTTGAAGAAGTAAAGGTTCCCAAGGGTTCTCCTTTTCATGGGAAACTTTTAAAAGACCTTGAAATACCAAAAAAAACGGGAGTAATAGTTATAGGAATAAAAAGAGAAGATGGTTCTTTCATTCTTAATCCAACGTCTACAACAATGATTTTGGAAAACGACTCCTTAATAATAATTGGCACTCGAGGACAGGCTGAAAAACTAAAGAGGTTTGTTGGCGGCAGAAATTAGGTGAATTGCAAGGATAAATTGTAATATATTGAATAAAGAAAAGAATTTTTATATGGTGCGGGAGGCGGGATTTGAACCCGCACGCCCGTAAGGGCACCGCCCCCTCAAGACGGCGCGTCTGCCGATTCCGCCACTCCCGCGTCAAATTTGACGGTTTATAATATAGGAAGACATCCATTTTTTGTCAAGTTTGGTTTTGCTAAAATCCCCTTTCAAATTTAAAGGGGGATATTGTGAAAGATTTAGACATTACAAAACCAGTAGAAATCGCTGATGATGTTTTTTGGGTCGGAAGCTACATTAAAGACGATATTTTCCAGTGCCATCCCTATCTTATAAGAAACGGAGAGGAATCTATTCTAATAGATCCTGGTTCTTTAATTACTTTTGAAGAAACGCTAAGAAAAATAAAGTACTTGATAGATCTTAAGGATATAAAGTACATTGTTTGTCATCATCAGGATCCGGACCTTACGGCTTCTTTACCAGAACTTGAAAAAGTTCTTCCAGATAGGGAAAGATATATAGTAACCCATTGGAGAACATACTTTCTTTTAAAACACTACAACCTATTAACGCCGTTCTTCCTCGTTGATCAACACAATTTCAAACTACGCTTAGAAAGCGGAAGAGAACTTCTCTTTATTTTCACCCCTTACATGCACTATTCAGGGAATATTGTTACTTATGATCCAAAAACAAAGGTTCTCTTTTCCAGCGATATATTTGGGGGTTGGGTAGAAAAAGACTGGTCTTTATTTGCTAAAGACGAAAGTTACGTAGAAGCTATAAGAGCTTTCCATGAAATATACATGCCTTGTAAATCGGTTGTTCTTTATACAACAGAAAAATTGAAGCAGCTTGACATAGAGATAATCGCCCCTCAGCACGGTTCAATAATAAAAGGAAAAGAATTTGTAGAGAAAGTTCTGGATGCTGTTGAAAGGTTCGAATACGGAAAAATGGTCGAAGCTCAAAAGCTAGAAACTTTTAAAAAACAAGAACATAGAAGAAACATTATTTCTCTAATCGAAGACTTAACAATAAAGAAAATCTTTATGTCAGAGATACTGAAGATAATAGAGAAACAACTTTCTTCAGTCTTGCCTCTCGAAAGTATAGGAGTCATTTTAAGAATCAAAGATCACGTTTACGTTTATTCAAAAGACACAGGATATCTTCCTAGAAGAATGGATGATTTCGTTCTACCAAAGAAAAGATGTTTTTCTTTTGAAGATAAGGATGTGAAAATATTCATCGATCTTAAAAACAAAGAAGATCTTAATGAAGAAAACGAGAAATTTCTAAAATCTATAGCCTCTTTAATATTTTACATTGCTGAAAGGGAAAAGTGGCTTTTATCTATGCAAGAGAAAAAAGAGTTCTTAAAAGACAGAGCGTACAAAGATGCCCTTACTGGACTTTATAGGAGAGATATCCTACACGACTTGATAGAGAAGGAGTTTTACCGTTCAAAAAGATACGGATATCACTTTTCAATTCTAATGATAGATACAGATGACTTTAAGAAAATAAATGATACTTATGGACACTTGGTTGGAGATAAAGTGCTTAAGAAGGTTGCAGAAACAATAAGGAAAACTCTAAGAAAAAGTGATATAGCTGTTAGGTACGGAGGAGAAGAATTCTTAGTTATTCTTCCCCATACTGACTTAAATAAAGCAGGAATAGTTGCAGAAAGATTGAGAAAAAACATTGAAAAACTGGATATAGAAGGACTAAAAGTAACTGTAAGTATAGGCGTAGCAGACAATAGTCTCTCTTCAAATTTAGAAGAACTTATTCAGAAAGCGGATCAAGCCCTTTACGTAGCTAAAAGAACAGGAAAAAACAAAGTCATGTTGGCAACCCCTTGACAAATTGTTGTAAGTAATGAAATTTATTAAAGCCAACGGAGGTGGACGGGGGCTGGTGTCCCCCCCGGACTTCAAATCCGGTGGTCCCGCTAAGAGCGGGATGGTGGGTTCGATTCCCATCCACCTCCGCCAAAATAAAAAAAGTTCTTCTAATTTTTGTTTATCCATACTAACTCACACTAAAGTTGCAGTAATAGAAAAATCGGAAGAAGATTTTTTCAAGAATATCTTCTCTGTCTGAAAGGTAGTGCCAGTTTCTCTGTCAATTTCCAAGACTAAAATAAAATGGGATGGCGGGATCAACTCCCAGCCACCCCTATATTTTTTTAAAGAGAAGGTATATTGTCAATCCTTAATTCTTTTTCCAAGACGTTAGCGACGTTTAAAATAGTAGTTTCATCAAAAGCTTTACCTATAAGTTGGAATCCTATTGGCAGATTCTTACTGTCAAATCCGCAAGGAATAGAGATTGCAGGAAGTCCTGCTAAGTTTACAGCTATTGTAAAGATATCAGATAGATACATCTTGAGAGGATCGCTTGTTTTTTCTCCAAGTTTAAAGGCTGTGGTAGGAGAAACAGGAGTAGCAATAACATCCACTTTTTCAAAAGCCTTTTCAAAATCCTGATATATCAAAGTCCTGACTTTTTGGGCTTTTAAGTAATAAGCATCGTAATAACCAGCACTTAACGTGTAAGTTCCAATCATTATTCTTCTTTTGACTTCATCTCCAAAGCCTTCAGCTCTTGTTTTACAGAACATATCCACTAAACCTTGGTAATCTTTTGCTCTATAGGTATATCTCACGCCATCAAATCTTCCAAGGTTTGAGGAAGCTTCAGCTGGGGCAATAATGTAATAGGTTTCAACTGAATACTTTGTATGAGGGAGAGAGATTTCTTCTACTTCTGCTCCAAGGGCTTCAAGCTTTCTGATTGTATCTAAAACCTTCTCTTTTACTTCTTCTTCTATACCCTCAACAAAGAACTCTTTTGGAACTCCAACTTTTAGACCTTTTATGTCCTTATCTAAGGCTTCTAAAAAGTTTGGTACGGAAACTCTTGCACTTGTAGCATCTTTTGAGTCTTGACCAGAAATAATGTTTAGCAAATATGCAGCATCTTCTACTGTTTTTGTAATTGGCCCTATCTGATCCAAAGAAGATGCAAAGGCTGTAAGCCCATATCTTGAAACTCTACCGTAGGTAGGTTTTAAACCGACAACACCACAGAAAGCTGCAGGCTGTCTTATAGAACCTCCAGTATCAGAACCAAGGGATGCTATTGCAGACCTTGCAGACACACTAGCTGCTGAACCTCCAGAAGACCCTCCAGGAACTCTTTCTAAATCCCAAGGATTTCTCGTTGGCCCAAAGTAGGAAGTTTCTGTTGATGATCCCATTGCAAACTCGTCAAGGTTGTTCTTTCCTACAAAAATTGCTCCTCTTTCCCTTAATCTTTTTACTACTGTTGCATCATAAGGAGAAATAAAATTTTCCAAAATTTTTGAAGCACAGGTCATTCTAACGTTTTCAACGTTTATGTTATCTTTTATGGAAATAGGAATTCCAAAAAGCTCTGGAATTTCATCTTCATTAAGTTTCGCAAGATCTCTGTCAAGAAGATCTGATCTCTCCTTTGCTTCTTCAACTGAAACTGTTATGTAAGCATTAATCTTTGGTTCTGTCTCCTCTATTCTCTTAAGAAGTTCATCAAGAAGTTCAGAAGGTTTTACCTCTTTTCTCTTTATAAGAGAGTTTAATTCCTTTAAAGTTTTATTCAAAAGTTCCATTACTTTATCCTCCCATCTTTACAAGTTTGTATCCCAACTTTTCAGCCCAAACCTTTATAAAAAACTCTATATAACGATCATACGTCTTTTCTGCTTCTTCTGGGAAAAAGCAAGCAGGGATCTCTCCTTTTCTCCTATGGTTTCTTACACATTCGCAGCATATTCCTCTACGTCTACAAGCTGTATAACTACAACCGCAATCCTTTAAGTTTTCAATTCTCTTACATTTCATTCTTCCAGAACCTCTTGGCTATTTCTTTACAACTTTCGGAACGATGAAATATTCTCCATCGGTTTCTGGCGCATTCATAAAGGTCTTTTCCCTTGGAAGACTTGTCCCCTTAACATCTTCCCT
>JBDOLX010000107.1 GCA_039832905.1 Desulfurobacteriaceae bacterium
AAAAAGTAATCACTCGTGGAGAAACTTAAGATTTAAGGAGGAAAATATGAAAAAAGCTTATGAAAAGCCAGTAATATTTAAGCTTAGAACAGGATTTATGAACAAGTTTGGAAAATTTGCGTCTCCCTATAGGAGAAAAGTTAGAAAAGAAATTGAAGGAATTCCTGTAGAGGAATTAGTTAATAAGTTTGGTTCTCTACTCTTTGTTTTCTCTGAAAAGAAACTTCGCCAAAAATTTAGAGAAATAAGAAATGCTTTTACTCTCCGTTATCCGAATGTTGAGTTTAGTTGGTCTTACAAGACAAACTACTTAGATGCAATATGTGCTATTTTGCATCAAGAGGGAGAGACTGCGGAGGTTGTTTCAGAGTTTGAATACGGAAAGGCAAGAAGGCTCGGAGTTCCCGGAAATAAAATAATCTACAATGGACCTTACAAACCCATTGAATCTTTAAAAGTGGCTGTAAAAGAAGGGGCAAGAATTAACATTGACCATTTTGAGGAAATTGCAGACCTTGAAGAAGTTGCCGATGAACTTGGAGTAAGAGTCAAAGCTGGAATTAGACTTAATATGGACACAGGGATTTATCCTCAGTGAACAAGATTTGGATTTAATCTTGAGAACGGTCAAGCGTGGGATGCAGTAAAGAGAATTGCTTCTGGCGGAAAGGTAGAACTTAACGGTCTTCACTGCCACATAGGTACTTTCATTTTAGACCCTTCAGCTTACGAAAAGGAAGTTAGAAAGATGGTAGAGTTTGCATATAAAGTAGAAGACACTTTCGGATTCAAGATAGAGTACATTGACATTGGAGGCGGTTTCCCTTCAAGAAGCAGGTTAAGGGGAATATACTTGCCACCGGATGTAGCAGTCCCGTCAATTGACGAGTTTGCGGAAAAGGTTTGTAATGCTTTATTCTCATCTTTGAGACCGGGAGATTACCCAAAGCTAATAATTGAAAGTGGAAGGGCTATTGTAGACGAAGCTGGATTCTTAATAACTACTGTTCATGCTGCTAAGGGAATGCCAGATGGAAGAAAAGCTTACGTTCTTGACGCAGGAGTAAACGTCCTGTTCACCGCTCTTTGGTATCACTTCAATATTGAAATTGATAGGGAAGTTCAGGGACCAACAGAACCTTGTATCCTCTATGGACCTTTATGTATGAACATAGATGTAGTTGACGATATGATTTATCTTCCACCGCTTCCGCGAGGAACAAGGTTAATCCTATCTCCAGTGGGTGCTTACAACGTTACTCAGTGGATGCAGTTTATAAGATATAGGCCAAATGTTGTTTTAATTGGAGAAAATGGAAATGTGGAACTTATAAGAGAAAAGGAAACCTTAGATGACATAGTGGGAAAGGAAAAACTTCCTGAGAGGCTGAAACTGGAATGGAACTAAAGAAGGTTCTCTATCCAATTTTTAAAAGCTACTCTGCGGTCCTTTTTAATAGTAACTTAGTAGGTGGAATAGTTCTTCTAATCCTCTCTTTTTTCAATCCAAACTTAGGAATTGGAGGTTTTGTTTCCGTTATTTCTGCTTACATTTTTGCAAGATTTTTAGGATTTAAGGAAGAGTTCTTAAGACTTGACTACTATATATAACCCTCTTCTTGTTGGACTTTCCTTAGGATATCTTTTTAAGGTAAGCTTTTTAAGTCTAGCGTTTTTCATAATAGCAGGCATTTTAACTTTCCTGCTTACGTTTACGCTATCCTCTCTTTTCTCATATTACTTAAGACTTCCAATCTTAAGTATTCCTTTCGTTATTGTTAGTTCCTTACTTTACTTAGCATCGTTAAAGTTCTCAAACCTTTTTGCGGTTAACCTATATCCACACAATCAAGTCTTTGTCTCGCTTAATCTACCCTTACCTTTAGAAGGTTATCTAAAATCCCTTGGGGCTATTTTTTTCATGCCGGATATTTTTGAAGGACTTGTCATTTTTGTATTAATACTTAGCGTTTCCAGAATCTTAGCTCTTCTTTCTATTCTTGGTTATTTCAGCGGAACTCTTACGAAAGCATTTTTTCAGGTTACTTTTATCAGGCATTTTCAGACCTTTCAGCCTTTAATTACATCTTAACTTCAATGGCAATAGGCGGTGTTTTCCTAGTCCCTTCGCTAAGAAGTTACAAGTTCGCAATTCTTTCTTCTATCATTTCAGTTCCAATCGTTGAAGGAACGAAAGTATTCTGGGAAAGTTATGGACTTCCTGTTTTTGCTTTACCCTTTAACACCACAGTCCTTTTAATCCTTTACGTTCTCATATCTGTAGGTTTTGTTTACGTTACCCAAAACTATAAAGGAACTCCAGAAAAGACTCTTGACCACTACTTAACATTTTCAAAAAGGTTTCCATTTACAGGAAGAGAACTAAGCCTTCCATTTTCCGGAAAGTGGACAATTTGGCAGTCCTTTGATGAAGAGTGGACTCACAAAGGCGCTTGGAAGTTTGCTGTTGATTTTGTTATTACCGACGAAGAAGGAAAGACCTATAAAAATGAAGGAAATTTTCTTACCGATTACTATGCGTTTGGAAAACCTGTTTTGTCTCCTATTGACGGACAAGTAGTATCGGTTGTTAATTCCATTCCAGATAATCAAATAGGACAAGCAGATAAAGAAAACAACTGGGGAAATTACGTTCTTCTTCACGATAAGAGAGGTTTTTACGTTCTTATATGCCACTTAAAACAAAATTCTATAAGAGTAAAACCGGAAGACTATGTTGTTAAAGGAACCGTTTTAGGACTTTGTGGAAACTCAGGTTATTCTCCCCAACCCCACATTCATGTTCAGGTTCAACTTTTGCCGAATCTTGGCGCTCCTACAGTTTCCTCTACCTTTTCTTCTTACGTTGTAGGAGACCGATTTTTCGACGTTGGAATCCCCAAGGAAGGAGAGACAGTAGAACCCGTTTTCCCTGACAAAGGACTTTTTAACAGGTTGAATCTTCTGATAGACCAAGAAATGGAGTTTTTGGTAAATGAGGAAGGAAAAGAAAAAGTTTTAAAAACCGTTGTAAAAATGGCACAAGATGGGACTTTCTATTTAACTGATGGTTTGGCAAAACTTTACTTTGGAATAAAAAACTCCTGTTTCTACTTTTACCACTTAGAGGGAGATTTAAACTCTCCTTTGAAGTATTTTCTTTTTGCTGCTCCAAAAATTCCTCTTCTTCCAAAAAAAGGAATTTACTGGAAAGACTACTTGCCCCTTATTTCCCCTTCCTCAAAGTTAAAGAGAGAATTTTTCCTATTTATATCCTCTTTCAAGCACAATCTGTTTGAAGTGAAAGTGAAGAGTTCCTTTGTTTCTGAAGATGAAATCCAATCTGATATAGTTATGCCGTCATCTTTATCAAAAGCGAAACTAAGGATTTCTAATGACTTTGGTTTTGAAAAAGTAGAAGTAGGAAAAGTAAAAATAGAAAGAAAAAGGAGGAAAAAAAGATGAGAAAACTTTTAGGATTACTTTTAGTTTCTCTCATTTTATCTCTTCCTTCATACGCTCCGAAAAGTTTGAAAATTCTTTTGGGCTTGGAAATATAAAAATTACGGGTTATGAAGTCTTATATGGTAGTTTAATAAACTATAGCAACTCAGATGTTAAGGATAGTGGATATTCTGTAACTGGCTACCTTAACGTAAGTGATGGCAAAGAAAACACCGTTCAAATAGGGTGGAGTTACACGAAAGTAGACTACAAGGACGGTTCTACGTTAAAGCAGAATGATTTAACGTTTGCCTACACAAACTCTTATGGAATACTAAAGAATCATTCTTTTACCTTTGGTTTTCATTACATAAGTAGTGATGATCTTCTTACAGATGGTGGAAAGATCTTCTTCTTTGATGGTACATATCTGAAATATCAGACCTATCCTCCATACTTTTTCTTATGGAGTGGAGGAATAGGAATTTATTACTCTAAGTACGATAATCTGCAAGACTTTTCTGTTATTCAACTTGCTCCTCATGCTACAGTAAGACTTTTTTCCAGTCAAGAAAAAGGATCTCTTTACTGCGATCTAAGTGCCTTTTATATTCACGTGAATGAGGCTGACACTATCGGTATAGGGGATACCAATTACTTTTCTATAGACGGAACTTTAAGGTACTACTATGGAAACTATGATCTAACAGCTGGGGCTTGGATAGGAGAACAGATTTTTGCAGTTAAAAATGGAGGATTTGTTGTCTACAACCTAACGGAAAAGTACAAAGGAGGTATCTACGGGGAGGTTGGATACACATTCAGGAATGGAATAAGAGTGGCTTTTGATCTTAGTATAAGTTCTTACTATGAGGAGAACGAAAGTGATACTAACCAACCTCCTAAACCAAAAGGAATAAACACGTCGTCAACAGCTACTCAGACTGTTGCCGTTCTTTCTGTAGGATACAAGTTCTAATTAGTTAAAGGAGGCTATTATGAGGAGTTTCTTCCTTTTCTTTACCTTCTTTTCTCTTTTGCTTACTATTCCTTCTTTTTCAATGCCATACAAGGAAATAAAGGTTTCGTATGAAAAGTCTTTTTCATATGAAAAAAATGGAGACTACGAAAACGCGATAAAAGCGCTTATGCCTGTTTATCAGAACTATCCTGACGGGTATACAGTTAATCTAAGACTTGGTTGGCTTTACTACTTACTTGGAAAGTATGCCAATTCTGAATATCACTATAAGAAGGCTTTAAAAGTTATCCCTACATCTTTAGAAGCTATACTTGGTTTGTCGTTGCCCTACATGGCACAAAGTAGGTGGAACGATGTTGAAACTCTTATGTATAGAGCGTTAAAAATAGATTACTACAACTATTACGCTAACTTGAGACTTTGCTTTAAGGAATTTAAAAAATACTCAGTTTGTGAATCTGTTACAAGAAAGATTTTGTCCATATATCCTACAGATATAAATTTCCTAAATGAACTTGCAATTTCCCTTTTCTATCAGGGGAAAAAGTCTTTTGCTGAGTCTTTGTTTAAAGATATACTTATCCTTGATCCAGAAAATCCAACTGCAAAAATGTTTTTGAAGAAAATAAAGAAAGAAAAGGGAAATAAATCTAACTAAAGACTGGTTGTTGATAAGAAATTAGCTTTAATATCAAGTTCTTTAATTCTGTAAGTTTTTGCGGAGAAATTATGCCCTTACCGTTATTTTGTAAGTAATTCAAAGCCCTCAAAGTTTCAGAAACATCGGAGTGTTTTTTCTCTAAAAATCCTTTTAGGGTTTTTAAAGCCTTCTTGGTTTCTTCATTATCCGTTTTTATTTGTCCTAAATACTTGACAAAAAATAAAGATCTATCTTCAAGATCCAGTTTGGAAGTTGCATAAAATTCTAAATTAGTTTTTTTACTTTCAATTTTGGTGGACTCAGAAGAACTTTCGTTATTACATGAAACTAAGAAAAACAAAAGTAAAAAAGCATTTAATCTTAAAATTCTTCTCATAGTTCACCCTGTAAAAAATTAAAAAGAGAAGGGCAAAAAGCCCTATCCAATACGTTTTAGAGCTTTGAGTCCAATATCTTTTCTAAAATGCATACCATCAAAGTGGATTTTTTCTATTGCTTTGTAAACCCTTTCTCTTGCTTCCACAATATCTTTTCCAAGGGCTGTAACATTTAGAACTCTTCCGCCGTTGGTTACCAATTTCCCGTCTGAAAGTTTTGTCCCTGCGTGGAAAACAACTACACTATCAAGTTTTTCAGCCTCTTCAATTCCCTTTATTTCTTTACCTTTTTCGTACTTTCCAGGATAACCTTTTGACGCTAGAACAACACAGATTGCAGTTTCATCTATCCATTCTAAACTATCAACTAAGTTCCCTTCAATAGCACTATTTACTACATCAACAAAGTCATTTTTAAGTCTTCTCAAGATAACTTGTGCTTCAGGGTCTCCAAATCTTACGTTGAATTCCAAAACTTTTGGACCATCTTCAGTTATCATAAGACCAGCGTACAGTATTCCCTTAAATGGATAGCCCCTTTCTTTCATCCCTTTAAGGATAGGTTTTATAACCTTTTCTTGGACTTCCTTTTCCATATCAGGAGATAAAACAGGTGCTGGTGAGTAAGTTCCCATACCACCGGTATTTGGTCCTTCATCACCATCAAAGACAGCCTTGTGATCTTGACTGGGGGCGAGTGGAACAAAGTTTTCTCCGTCGGTGATGACAAGGTAGGAAGCTTCCTCACCTACTAAACAGTCTTCAACAACCACTTTATTTCCAGCTTTTCCGAAAGCTTTCTCTACCATTATCCTATCAATAGCAGAAAGGGCTTCTTCAACCGTTTTGGCAACAACAACTCCTTTTCCTGCAGCAAGACCATCAGCTTTAACAACTATTGGAGATCCTTTTTTCCTTATGTATTCCTTTGCCTTTTCAGGATTCTCCAAAACTTCAAAGTCGGCAGTTGGAACGCCACACTCCTTCATCAACTCTTTAGCAAAAGCTTTACTTCCTTCAAGTTTCGCTGCCTCTTTAGAAGGACCGAAAATTTTCAGTCCTCTTTTTTCAAATTCATCAACAATTCCTGCAACAAGCGGAGCTTCAGGACCAACAACCGTTAAGTCTATTTTCTCTTTTTCTGCAAACTCAGCAATTTTATCTATGTCAGAAAGAGAAATATCAACACATTCCCCAATTCTTGAAATACCTGGATTTCCGGGAATTCCATAGACCTTTTCAACCTTAGGGCTTTGTGAAAGTTTCCAAGCTATAGCGTGTTCTCTTCCTCCACTTCCTATAACTAAAACTTTCATTCCTTACTCCTTGTGCTGTAATTGGTGGATTTAAATTATATCAGTAGATACATAAGTTTCATACTTTCAGGCTCTTTTGTAAGAACGTTTAATAATTCTTTCACTGGACTTAGAACTTCTCCTTCCAAAATTCTTCCTAAAAAGTCCTTTTTTTCCTTTATTTCAAAGACCTTAGCGTTTGGAGAATTAGAAAGTTTCTTTGCTATTTCGATGGCTTTGTCAATATTTCCAAGTTCATCAACAAGCCCCAAAGCTTTTGCTTGTCTTCCGGTGAAAACCCTTCCATCTGCAAAGCTTTTTACTTTTTCAATAGGGATATTTCTATCTTTTGAAACAGCCTCTACAAACTGGTCGTAAGAGTCATCAATCAAAGACTGTAAAATTTTTAGACTTTCTTCATTAACATCTTTAAAAGGATTAAGTAAATCCTTGAACTTTCCACTTTTAACGGTAACTACTTTTATTCCTATTTTTTCAGCTAGAGCTTTAAAGTTAAAGCTTTGGATTATTACACCTATACTGCCAGTAATAGTTCCCGGATTGGCAACTATTTTTGTCGCTGGAAGTGAAATGTAAAGTCCCCCAGAAGCCGCAACAGAACCCATAGAAACAACTATCGGTTTCTTCTTTGAAATTTCCCTTACTTTATCGTGAATCTCCTGACACGCTCCAACAACTCCGCCGGGAGAATTAACTCTTAGAACAATGGCTTTAATACTTTTATTCTTTTCCAACTTCTCCAAGAGTTTAAGGTATTTAGAAGAATTATTGATAGCACCTTCAACTTTTACAATTCCTATACTCTCTCTTGTAGGAAAATCCGAAGACAAAAACTTTTTCATAAAGCTTAAAACCACCATTACAAAAAAGATTACTCCCAAAATAGTAAAGAATCCTTTTATCTTCTTCATTTTTCACCTCTAACTAAGAAATGTAATTTCAGAAAATATTTTCTCTTTCTGGGTGGTATAAGCTTGAAAACTTTTTCATTATTTATGTTTCCTTCGGGAAGTTTTATACCAAGTTTCTTACTTAAGATATCCATGGCTTTTAGCCTTTCTGCTTTAGCAACAATAGATGCAGCAGCAACAACGATATCTTTCTCAGCTTTTGGGATAACTTCAAAGTCAATACCGGAAAACTTTCTCTTTAATTTTTCTTCTATTTCATTACTAAACTTGTCAACAACCACCTTCTTAGGGGAATATTTCTTTATCAACTCTTCCAAAACTTCCATATATACAGCTTCTAAGAGTCTGTTAACGTTTTTGAACTTTTCATAAAGCTCATTATAAGCCTTAGGCATTAGAACCCTTACTCTACCACGACAATCTTTTTTTATATTTTTTGATAGTTCTAGGATTTTTTCTTTCTTAAGTTTCTTAGAGTCCTTTACACCAAGTTTGACAAGCTCTTTTAAACAGTTTTCATCTGCAAAAATGCAAGCAACAACCAAAGGACCTATAAACTCTCCTTTACCAGCCTCATCACAACCAATCTTAGGGACTTTTTCAAGCTTTTCAAGGTAGAAGGTTTCTACCTCTTCTTTTAGAACTCTGGCTTCTTTTCCCCCAAAAACCAAGCTACCAGTTTTATAAATGGTCAAAATTCCTTTATCTTTTTTTAGCCTGTAAATAGCGTGCTCTGGAGGTTTTTCTAAGGAAGCACCCTTTTCTGTTAGCCTTTTTACAAGTTCTTCTATCTCTTCTCTATTTAACATTTATCTCAAACCCTATACCAAATTCTGGTCCATAGTAGCTATTGTATTTACCTTCTAAAAATGTTCTGCCTGTAATGAAGTACTGAACACTTGCTCCATATTCAGGGTTTTGTCCTGTGGTTTCATACCCCATTATTCTAACCTTTTTTGATAGCTTCTTTATTATTGAGAACTTTGCAACGGTTTCTCCGTACTTTGTTATGTACGGTTCTACGCTGAACTTATCTACTTTGAGGATCTTTTTTACCTTTTCTTCCACTGGTTTTATAAGCTCGGAACTTGCATAGTAAGCAACTTGAACAGCAGGGAAAAGCTCCGAACTTTTTTCTGTTTCTTGTGGAGAACTTCCCATCATTACCAAGTTAAGGATCTCTTCCCTCGTTAGAGGAGGGTCTGAAGATAGGACTAAAGTAGGAGAATTAAAAGAACCTCTAATCTGCATGTACACGTAGTAACCAGCAATGTAAGAAGTTGCTAAGATGTCAACGAAACCGTCTTTCTTAAAAAGATCGTTTATAGCTCCACTACCATATACAACTTTGAATTTTTTACCCATATAGTTTATATCTCCATCAACTATGTAAAAATCTCCACTGATGGTTAATCGTTCTCTGCGGCTTTGAAGCTTTAGCTTTGGGATTACTCTTAAGCGGAAAAGCTCACCCTTTATTTCTACTTCTTCCAGAAAGTTTAATTCTACTGATACATTTATAGGTATTTTCAAAGTAGTTTTCGTTGTGTCTTTTTTGTCTTTTTCTTTCTTTTCAAAGTAAAGTTTTGTTTTTGTAATGTTTAATTTCCCTGTTAATTTTTTGTTTTCAAACCTTAAGTTTCCAGAGATCTTTCCTCTCCATTTTCCAGGTTCTCCAGCAAAAACATCAGAGAGAGAAATGGATAGTCCTTTATCATCCCCTTTAACCAAAATGTTGCCGTTACCAGCGTTTATTTCAGAAAGTATCTCTCTGATTTCACCATTCTCCACTTTACCGTCGAACCTATAAACCGAGAACCTACTTAGGATATATGATACTTTTCCTTCTACCTTTTCAGAAGAGAATTTAATCAAGTAATCAAGTCCTTCAGAGTATTTAAACTTACCTTCTAGCTTTAAGCGCCCCTTTATGTATTTAACATCTTTTTTAAACTCTGTAAGGTAAAGAAGACCTTTCATTCCTAAATTTGCAAAGATTTGTCCTTTTAAGATCTTTCCATTTAGTTCAATGTTTCTGACTTCTCCCCAACCGTCCAAGTAAGAAAAGCGAACATTTGAAAAAGATACTTTCCCTTTATTTAGATTTATGTATAGTCCCGAAACGGAATAGAGTTTATAGAAACTGTCAGGTTTTACCTCGAAGGTAGGAATAGCTATGTTTCCAGAAAGGTCTCTTAGGTCAAGGTTAACAAAGGACATTTTTACCTTTACATTAGCCTTGGGGAGAAGAAGATCAAAATTCCTTAGACTACCCATTAAGTTTAGCTTTTTTCCAAAGACTAAAAGCTTAAAGTCTCCGTGTTTACTTTTGAAAACAACACTTCCAAAGTTTTCTGGCTCATGCAGTCTACCTTCTATGTCAAATTCAATTTTCTCTTTTAAATATGGATAGGATATTTTAGAATCTCCTTCGATAAAAACGGAGAAACTGTTTAGCTTACCTTTTAAGGATAGGGAAAGATTTAGTTTTGCTTGAAAGTTCATTTCTTTTTTATTAAGTTCTCCGGATAAGGCTATATTGCTTTCTATGTCTTTACTACCAATATTTAACTTTAAATCTCCATTAATAGAGCTCTTTTCAAGACCTTCCAAGGACATTCCATCAACAAAAAGCTCCAAGGTATTTTTATTAAGTTCTAAGTTAAAGCTTCCATTGTTTAGGGTTAAGTTCTCAAGTCTCAATAGTTCATTATTTCCAGAAAGAGACAACTTTAAATGTTGATCGTAAACAACTTTTCCTGAAACCTCTCTTGCTTTGCCTCTTATTTTGTCTATAGAAAACTGCACATTTTCCGATGAAAAATCGGAAAAAACTTTTATATCTTTTGCTTTTAAGATGTTAGAAGATGTTATCTTGAAATTCCCCGTTACTTTTCCTGAAAAGTCTATAAAAGTTTTTACTCCAAAGCTTTTGAGCAATTCCATTAAAAGTTTAGATTCGATGTTGTTAACTTTTCCAACAAGTTTAAAACCCATAGGAGACCCAAGGTATAAAGAAAGACTTTCAAGTTCTACATCTTTACCTTTTGCCGAAATTAGAAGTTCCTTGTTATTTACAGAAAATTCTCCTTGAATGTGACCTATAAAAATTCCTCTAAATGATGTATCCTCTGACTGAAAGACAAAGGTGGCTTGAGGATTACTCAGCTTTCCAACAACTCTTCCTCTTGTAGAAACTTTTCCTTTAAATCCTACCGATGATAGAAAATCTATAGAAGAAACCTTTAAATTCTTTCCTTCAAAGTGTGCCTTCAAAAATTTTTCTTTAAGGTTCAACTCTCCCTCTGAACTTACTACTCCTTCCGGAGAGACCAGAAACGCTTTGTAGATAACAGAGTTAGAATTACCTCTTAAGGACAAAGAACCTATAGAGGAAAACCCTCTAAAAAAGAAACTATCAAAAGACAAATTTCCTGAAAAACTTTCTAAAGAAAGTTCCTTTATTTTGAAAAGACATTCTCCCGTAAGAACTGTTTTGGGTATCCACTTTCCAAACTTTTTCCTCTCTTTGAAGACGGGACTTAGAAAGTCAATGTCAAAAGATTTTAAACTTAACTTTCCAGTTCCATTTTTATCTTCAAGTTTTAGCGTTAAAGAAAGATTCTTAGAGTTTAAGAAAACATCTTTTTGTTTACCTGCTACCTTTGCCTTAAGATAAAAGTTTTTTAAAGGAAGAACATTTGTTTCAAGTTCTTCGCCTCTTAGAGAAATCTTAAGTAAAGGATTTTTAAAAGTTCCTTCTACATTAAACGTTCCTGTAAAATTCTCAAAAGTTCCAAAAGGAACTTTTAATGTTTTTCCTTTTAATTTTCCACTGATTTTGATGTCTTCTAAGTTAAGTTTTCCTTTAAAAGAGGCTTCCGATTTTTGATATGTGAATTTTCCAGATGTTATTTCAAAGTCTTTAGAAAGTTCTCCGTTTATAGAATAATAGAGATTATCAAAAGAGTCGTACTTGATATTTCCTTTTAAGCTTGCGAATTTATTCCTTTTCTCAAAAGCAATTTTTAGGTTCAAGTTACCACTTTTTACCGTTCCATTAAAGCTAATAAAGAATAGATCCTTAGATATTTTTCCCTTTCCTGTTATGAAATACTTGTCAAAAGAGAAACGGAGATTTGAAAAAGATAGGTTGTCATCAATAATTTTGCCACTTAGAGGATAAAGGAAAAACTTTTTATGAGAAGCTAAGCCTTCTAGCTTTTCGATTTTAAATTCTTTTTGGTCTATAAAAATGTTTCTTCCACTTAAGATAAAATTTGGAGTTTCTACTTTTGCTTCTTGAACTTTAAGTTCTTTTACGTAGAAAGGTGCTTTTAGAGTGAAAGCCGGTAGATATTTTGTTTTTTTCCTTTCTTCTTCGTTTTTTATGTAGATTTTTTCAATGTATATTTTTTCAAACCGTAAGTTTAAATCTTTTAGACTCTCCCAAAGATCTAAAGAAAACTTTCCTTTTTCCACACGAATTTCTATTTTGGATTTTTCAAAGTAGAACTTATCAGTAGTTAATACCAAATTTCCATCTTCAAAAAAAATTTTTGTATTTCTATGGGAAATATTTATTGATTTTTTTTCTAAATATAGAAAGAAAAGTTCTTTGCCGAGAAGGAAGGAAAAATACAGGAAAATAATTATAGCCAAAAACTCTAAAAGTCTAACTATCCTCACTGTTTATCTCCAAAGATTCCCATTCTTTACAGCGAGGGCATATCCAGTCAAAGTTGTTGGTTTCAAAACCACACGATTCACATTTGAAAAGTTTTCTTTTTTCCTTTAATGTTGTCAAGAACTTCACAACTTCATCTACAACCTGTTTTCTCTTTCCACTTTCCCAAAGAATTCTAAGGTAAAGTTCTTTTATCTCAGGATCGGTGGAACACTTTTTGTTAAGTTTATCTAAAAGTGAAAGTAGTTCCTCTTGATTTCCTTCTTCTAAAAGTTTCTTCGCTAAAAGCTTTCCTATTTCACAAGAGGTATCAAGTTCTTTAGCCACCTTCCTTAATTTTTCCAAGCTCAAACCTTCAAATTCTTCCACTATTTTCAGAAACGGAAGTTGCTTTTTGGGTGCTAACTTTATTCCCTTTAAAGCATATCTAAAGCCTTTTTCTTTATCTCCTACAGAGTAGTAAAGTTTTGAAAGGACATAGTAAAAAAGAGGAACTGGAACTTTTAAGTCTATTTTCCTTAGTATTCTAAATGCTTTATCTGTTCTTCCATTTTCTATATAACTGTCTGCTAGATAAAGTTTTGTATGCACAAGTTCATCTTCAAAGTCTTTGCAAAGATCTACAGCCTTTTCTAAATACTCAACAGCTTCTTCAAGCTTTCCAGAAAATTTCTTTATTTCGGCAATTTCGTAGTAGAAAAAACTTTCGTAAGGAAAGAGAGAAATACCTTCTTTTAAAACTTTCTCAGCCCTATCTATAAAACCAGCAGATTTGTAAACGAGGGCAAGGTTAAGGTAAACAAGCCTCTTTTCGTTCTCGCTAAGGTCTTGATTTTTAAGCTTTTCCAAAGTTTTTAAACTTTTGTAATATTCTCCCTTCTCTTTCAAGAGGATCGCTAAAGTTAAATAAGCACTAAAAGGACTTTCAACATCAAGATTTTCAAAGGATATATACTTTATTAAATCTTTCCTGTCTATCAGAAGTTTTTTTAAAAAGCTTGCAATAGAAACGGTCTCCTTTCTAAATAAAAGCTTTACAATCTTGGCAAGCATTGTTTTCTATTCCCAATACTTTTTGAGTAAGTCGAACGTTTCATCAAGAGATTGAGGAATAACTTTTGCTCCTCCGATAACCGGCATAAAGTTTGTATCTCCAAGCCACCTTGGGACAACGTGGTAGTGAATGTGTGTATCAACACTTCCACCGGAAACTTTTCCCAAGTTCAAGCCAACGTTGAAACCGTCTGGATTATAAGCCCTTTTTATTGCCCTAATTGAACGTTTTAAAAGCTCGTCAATTTCTGCCATCTCCTCTGGAAGTAAAGATAAGAAATCTCCAGTATGCCTTACAGGACAAACCATAAGATGTGCAGTATTGTAGGGAAATCTATTTAGTATGACTATTGCTCTCTTTCCCCTATAAAGAAGAAGATTTTCTTTGTCCTTTGATGGGTCATCTTCTATTGCTTGACAAATAAAGCATCCTTTCTTTTTTTCTTTTCCAGCCTTGCTAACGTAAGAAAGTCTCCACGGTGCCCATAAGATTTCCAAAGGATTCCTCCTTGAGATTTTAGGATATTTTAGCATTTAGAGGGTTGGAGGATTGGAGGGGTAGCTTTTTAGTTTTCTGATAGCCTTCTAACCTTCCAAGCTTCTCTAACCTTCCAACACTAGTCGCAATCCCTTCCACTTATCAGGGCATTTCAACTATATCCCTGAGGACTCTTATGATGCAATTGTTCAGATAGTAAAAGTCGCAATCCCTTCCACTTATCAGGGCATTTCAACTAATAATGTTAGAATTTTGTGAATATTGTGAAGAATATGGTCGCAATCCCTTCCACTTATCAGGGCATTTCAACAAAAGATTCCAAGAGGGCAAAAAAGTAATTACACTCCAACCCTAGTCGCAATCCCTTCCACTTATCAGGGCATTTCAACATAAATTAATTTTGGAGGTAAAAAATCCTTTCCCATCAGATGTCGCAATCCCTTCCACTTATCAGGGCATTTCAACACAAAATGGATGTTATCGCAAAGGGAGTAAATATTTAGTCGCAATCCCTTCCACTTATCAGGGCATTTCAACAGGTCCTAAAACGAAACATTGCAAATCAATAGCTTTAGAACTTGAGTTTTCTATATAAATCTAATGTTTATTGCCCTACAATGATCATCGCCAAACAGGTTTTAAACCCTTGCAAATCAATAGGTAATTCATCTAAATTTCAGAATGAAATAAAACTTCTTATCCCTCAAACCCTTCCCAACATTATTCACTTTTCAAAGAACTGAAGATTGATTTTATTATATCATTGTTCTTCTTGAAATCAAAAGAAAAAGTCTTTCAATATACCCTTTTCTTTACCTAACCTTTTGATTTTCTTTAGACTCTTATTATCTAAAGGATAAATGTAGACTTTGTCTGACTCCATTCTAATTACATTTTCAATACGTTCTATGAGTTCTTCATACTGATCTGACTGTAATTCCACTTCAAAAACACTAAGCTGAGTTCTTATTCCGTAATCGTAAAGTATCCTCATAACTTTTGCTCTTCTTTTTGCAGAACTTCTATGTTCTTGATAAGAGTCATTAATAACGCATATGTCATAAATAACAACAAACCTAGAAATTCTTTTCGGTAAGTTCATAGTACTATGCTGGGATTATGTTCTATATCACTTTTTCCAAGCTTTTTTACAAGAGGAATGGAGTATTCACTTATGGGAAAAAAGAAAATCTTGTCCGTTTCGCTATCTATTACTTTTTCAAGATCTGATATTAAGCTATCAATCTTTTCAGAAGTTATTTCTATTTCAAAACAGCTAAGCTGAACTCTTTTTCCGTGTTCATTTAGAAGTTTTATAACTTTATCACGTTTTCGGTCGTCGGATATGTCATAAGTTACTAGATATTTCATCTTTTAACCTCTTCTTTTAACCAGCTAAGAAAATCAATAACACTTTCAAGAAAAACACCTTCTTTACCGTGGATTACTACATCTGTATATAGTTTAACGAAACTTTTTAGTGCTTTTGTTTTTAGAAAAACTCCTGACCTATCGCTTGAAAAATCTTCTTCTAAAAAGAACCCATCATTTAAGGTATTAAAAACAAATTCAACTAGTCTTGGTCTAACTATTTCCATAACGTCAGAACATAAAGCAGCGTGTCTTCCTCTTCTTATGTGGAAAAAACCAAGGTATGGGTCAAAGCCAAATGCAAGCACCATAGGATACATAAGAGAGTAAAAAATAGAAAAACTTAAACTCAACAAAGCATTTACAGGATCTGGTGGGGGATAGTATTCTCTTTTGCCAAATGAAAAAGAACTTTCGTTGAAAGAGGAAAACTTATCATAAAGATATTTGCTGATATTTCCATCTATTCCTAATAAAGACTGAATATTAGAGGCAGATAACAACGAGGTTAAGACTTTCTCTTTCCACTCCTTAACATCTTTAGCTTTTAAATTTCTTGAAGAATGAAGATTATAAATAACAATTTCAGCAACTTCTATTTTCCTTCTTAAAAGTTCTTTGGTTATTTCTAACTTCCTTTTTTCATCTGTAAAAGTTTGATACTGGTTTACTCTGACATTATTGTCACTTCCAAAAAATTCTGGGCAAATTACACTTACGAGTCTTCCGTATCTATTGAGAAGAAAGACAAACTTTCCACGAGAAGAAAGCAACCTTATAGCAGGAACTGTTATGTTAACTGTTCCAAATAAAAAGACATGCTTAATAACTCCTATGGGAATTTGACGCTTTTCATCTCTAATTTCCACTATTAAGACATTCCCTTTTCTTGAAATTTTTGCTCCTGGCGTGGTAACAAAAAGAAATCCTTTCACAGCTCCTTTCCCTTAATTTCTATTAAAATAGCTTTATTTAGTCATCTACTATTAACCTGACATCATAAGATTTTATTTTATGGTTTTGAGTGGAAACATATTGAAATTCTCTATCATTATAAAATGAGGTCATGAAAGCTCCAGCTATTGAATTAATCTTCTGTCCTCCTGTAATGTCAATGATTGCATCTTTATCTCTGTATCCTTCCTTCCTAATTTCTGAATAAACATCATCTAAAACATTAAAAAGCTCTTTAATATTTTCAAAGTCTGAAACCAATTTCTTGACTATTTTCTTTTCAAATGATTCTCCAAAACACTTCTTTACAAGTTCTTTGAATGCTGGAACTTGCTCTAAAGATTGAGAAGAAGTTATAACGATAATTTTTTCTAATTTAGGTTGATGATATTTAATAGCTTCTATTGGCATTCTCCACTTCCGAAGCAAAGAATTTTGTTGAATAACTTCAATTTTTTCCTCAAGAGGTAAGTTATCTGGAATTTTTTCTATTTCTTCTAAAAGAGTTTGAGAATCTACAATATTTTCCCCCTTATTGATAACACTCAAGAATGGTATTAATATTTTTTTCTTTTCTGGTTCTTCATCATAAACTTCAAATTTACTTTCATGGGAGTATTTTACTCCTAAATAGCCTAAAACAATAAGAATGATTAGTCCTGAAATAAAAAGAAAAATTCCACTTCTTTTATCTTTTTCGAAAAGTATTTTTTCTAATCCGTCAGGGATCCAGCCAGCTACAATCGATAAAGCTAAAAATATCAAACCTGTCCAAAAAGCTGTTGATTTATCCCTAAAAAACATTCCAAACTGAGAGATAAAAGCTCTTTTTATATGAACACTAGACCTATTTAGTTTAAACCTTTTAGCCAACTTTCCCTCCCTCAAAGGAACTTTTAAAAACTAAAAAACTGTTTACTAGTCCTCTAACTCTCCAATTTCATCCCTTCCACTTACTAGGGCATTTCAACTCCGAATTTCAAGAAATAGTGAGTAAACTTTATTACAGTCGCAATCCCTTCCACTTACTAGGGCATTTCAACTAAAAACTATGAAAAGAGTAAGAATTTACTTACCACTGTCGCAATCCCTTCCACTTACTAGGGCATTTCAACGGTTGCCAGTAGGGTTGTATAATGCTATACACACCCCATTAAGTCGCAATCCCTTCCACTTACTAGGGCATTTCAACTTGATAGCGACACAAAAATGCCTTATTTAGATACATTCTCTTGTCGCAATCCCTTCCACTTACTAGGGCATTTCAACGTACAGCGAAGGAGATTATAACAAGACTGAAAAAGTTTAGTCGCAATCCCTTCCACTTACTAGGGCATTTCAACAAGAATGCCAGTAGTAGTGTATAAAGAGCTTATAAGAAAAAGTCGCAATCCCTTCCACTTACTAGGGCATTTCAACTGGAAGAAATGGAGGTGTCAAAGTTGGAAAGGAGGGCAGTCGCAATCCCTTCCACTTACTAGGGCATTTCAACAATAGCAGAAAGGGATGATTTTGCTGAAAATGGAGAAAAGGTGTCGCAATCCCTTCCACTTACTAGGGCATTTCAACTGGAATTGGCG
>JBDOLX010000108.1:0-20059 GCA_039832905.1 Desulfurobacteriaceae bacterium
TAAAAATAAAGGAGAGCGTATAAAGGTGCAGAAACTTAGCAATAACTCTGAAAACAAGCAGAATAAATAAACCTACAAGGATTTGAATAGCCCTTGTTTCAGAAAGATATAAAAAGACCCGGTAAATAAGAAAGGCTACTATAAGGATGTCTATAATATCCCAAAAGGTTATCTTAGGGATAGTTTCTAACAATATTCCTCCTCTATCGCCAAAAGAACATCAAGAAATTTCTTAGTTTCCTTTACGTCGTGAACTCTCAAGATTTTTGCTCCCCTAATTACGGAAGCATAAAGGGAAGCAAGAGTTCCTTCTATTCTCTTTTTAGGATCGGTTTCACCAGTTATTGCTCCGATGAAACTTTTTCTTGAAGTTCCAATGAGAATTGGGATCCCAAATATTTTAAATTCAGAAAGTCTTCTCAAGATAGTTAAATTATCTTCAAGCCTTTTCCCAAAACCGATACCGGGGTCTATGATTAGCTGACTCCGCCTCACTCCTTCTTTCTCAGCATTTTCAATTGTTTTTTCAAAATATTCCATTATTTCTTTTATTACATCTTCGTAGTAAGGGTTCTTCTGCATATCCTTAGGAGTGCCTTTTATGTGCATAATTACTGCGGGGCACTTTCTCTCTGCCACAAGTTTAGCCATTCTGCTGTCAAAGTGGAAACCACTAATATCGTTTACAATGTCTGCTCCAGCATCAAGTGCCCTTTTTGCTACTTCAGACTTGTAAGTATCTATGGAGATGAAAAAGTCATCACCTAACCTTTTCCTGATTTCCTCAATTACGGGAATTGTTCTTTTGATTTCTTCATCTATCGGTACAGGCAAAGAACCTGGACGTGTAGACTCACCTCCAATATCAATTATCTTGGCTCCACCTTCTAACATTTCCTCACAGTGTTTTACTGCACGATCAAGAGAAAAAAACTCCCCACCATCTGAAAAGGAATCGGGAGTTACATTCAAGATTCCCATTATGACTGGTGTGGATAAACTAAGCTTCTTTCCTCGACATTCTATGGAGAAGTCCTCTTTACGGTAATTCTTAAGAAGGATTTCTAGTTTCTCAGAAAGCTTTTTCAAACCAAAAGGTTGGAGTTTCAACTTTTCAATAAGTTTCTTAAGTCCCCTCTCTGTAATCATTAAAAGTACAGTGCAAGTACCTTTCTCAAAACTTGAGGCCTTTCTGGGAACAGCACAATCTCCACCCAAAGAGATAGCATCTTGCTTTAGAATGTTTGCAGCCCTTGTATCAATTCCTTGAATTTCTATATTCAGAATAAACCCCTTGGAAGAAAGAATTTCTGATCCTATCTCGGTATTTCCTATACAAAGAAGGTAGTTCTTCAAATCTTCCTTGCTCTTGAAGTTTCTAACGGTTATGAACATTTTCTTCTCCAAAATCGTTATAATTCACAGGGGATAACGTGTTTTAATTATATTCATTTAAGGAGTCCAATGAAAACGATAATAACAACCCATAAAAATATGGATTTGGATGCCCTTGGTGGAGTAATTGCAGCCAAAAAACTTTTCCAAGACGCAACAGTTGTTCTTCCAGATACTAAGGGCAACGATGTTGTTAAACTGCTTTCTGAAAATCCAGATGTAATAGAGTTTGTAGAGGAAAGTAATTTCTCAGAAGAAGACGTTGATAAAATTGTAATAGTTGACACTAACAATATAGACAGGATTCCAGATAAACTTTCGAAACTCGTTAAAAGTGGTAAAGTAGAGGTAGAGATTTTTGACCACCACTCAAAAACCATTGAAGTTGAAGATGTCATTTTTCACTTTAAAGGATCGGGGTCAATTACTTCTTTAATGGCTTTAATTTTAAAAGGAAAAAATCTTTCTCCTTCTCCCCTTGAAGCATCCGTTATGCTTACAGGGATATATTCCGATACTGGTTCTTTTAGATTCCCTTCAACGACTCCTTTAGATTTTTTAGCTGCAGCGTACCTTCTATCCCTTGGGGCGAACATTGAATTTGTAAAGAAGTATTTACCGACTGAACTTTCGGACAAAGAGCTTGACCTTTTAAAGACTTTAAAAGATAACCTAAAAGTTTTAGAGATTAACGGCAATCCAATAGGTATTTCTTTTGCGAGGTTTGACGCTTATGTTGGAGACATAGCGCCATTAGTAAGTAAACTTTTAGAAATTTCTGGACTTCCAGCCGTTATTGTTTTGGCAGAATTTGAAAATACAGTTTTTCTAATAGGCAGATCCCGAACTTCAAAGATAGATGTTTCGAAAATAGCAAGTGCTTTTGGAGGAGGAGGACACAAGGAAGCAGCATCAAGTTCAATTAAAGAAAAAACTGTCTTTGAAGTTTTAGAAGAACTTTACAGAGTTCTTGAAGAAACTGTAGAACCCTTAAAAAGGGCAAAGGACATAATGACCTCTCCTGCTATTGTTATTCCAAAAGACTTCTCTGTAGCTGATGCCAGGAACCTTCTTATGAAAAATGGCATAAATGCTGCACCTGTTGTAGATGAAGAAGGAAAACTTGTTGGTGTGGTAAATAGGGCTCTCCTTGATAAAGCAGATTACATGGGGCTTTCAAAGGAAAAAGTATCCGAAGTTATGGAAAGGGATTTTTCAGTAGTTTCGATGGATACTCCTTTAAGCGAAGTTGAGAGGATAATAGTTGAAAAACATCAGTCATTTATCCCAGTTATAGAGGACAGGAAACCTGTAGGTGTTATAACCCGAACAGATCTTTTAATGAACCTTTACAGAGACGATTTTTCAGAAAGTTTGAAATTTTATGAAAAAAGACTAAGCTCATTTCCAAAGTTCAGAAATCTTTCTCAAAAACTTAAATCTTTACCCAAGGAAATCTTTAACCTTCTTAAAAAAATAGGAGAATTAGCAGACGAACTTGGTGTTAACGCTTATGTTGTTGGAGGATTTGTTAGAGATCTCATAATAGGCAGGAAGAACTTTGATATAGACATAGTAGTTGAGGGAGATGCAAGAGTTTTAGCAAGGGAGGTTGCCAGAAGGTTAAAAGCAAAAGTTCATACCTTTGATAGGTTTAAAACTGCTGTTGTGATATTTCCCGACGGCTTTAGGATTGATTTTGCTTCTGCAAGAACTGAAGTCTACAAGTTTCCAGGAGCACTTCCAGAAGTTGACATGGCACCTTTGAGGAAAGACCTATTCAGAAGGGATTTTACGATAAATACCTTAGCTATAAAACTAAATAAAAGTGAATTTGGAAAACTGATAGATTTCTTTAACGGGTTGAAGGACATAAAGGAAGGAAAAATCAGGATTTTACATTCTTTATCCTTTGTAGAAGACCCAACGAGAATACTTAGAGCTTTACGATTTGCAACAAGGTACAGGTTTGAGCTTGGAAAGCATACGGAAAAACTCTTAAAAATAGCCGTAAAGAAAAAACTTTTTAAAACGGTTGAAGGAAGAAGGATTTATCACGAACTAAAACAGATATTCTTAGAGGACAATCCCTTAAGAGTCTTAAACAAACTTGAACACTATGGAATTTTAAAAACGCTCTTCCCAAAAGTTTCTTGGGATAAGAAGAAAAAAGATCTTTTTGAAAGAATAAGAAAAATAGTCATTTGGCACAAGATGACTTTCCCTGAAAAGGAAGTAAAGTACTACCTTCTGTATTTTGCAGCACTTTTTGCTGGATTGTTTTATAATGTTATAGAGAACTACTTATCAGAACTGTCTGTTCCTGAGAAGGAAAAAAGAACAATAAAAGAATTAGCCTTGAAATCTTTCCGTGTTTTAAAGAAACTGGAGAAAATAGAAAAGAACAGCGAGATTTATAGGATACTAAGTACTTTACCAGAGGAGTTTTCTCTTTTCTTGGCAGGTTTAGAAGAAGATGACAAGATAAGGGAAAAAATACTCTTATTCCTAAAGGAGTGGAGATTTAAAAAACCCTTAGTAAATGGAGAAGACTTAAAGAAGTTGGGATTAAGTCCTGGTCCCCTTTTTAAAGAGATTTTGGATAAAATTGTTTTAAAAGTTCTTGATGGAGAACTACCTGAAGACAGAGAAGAACAACTGGAGTTTGTTAAAAAAGAATGCTTAAAGCAACTGTCTTAATAGGAATTTTAACTTTTTCTTATTCTTTAGCATCTTTTGTTTCTTCATATTTTCTGTTTAACTTGACTCCTTGTGTCCATTTTAAAGTATCATCTCAAGCTTCTTCAAAAAGTAGATCTGAACCGATTAACCTTGAAACAAATCTTCCTTTTGGATCACCTAACGTAGAGTTTGAGAAAAGTGAAAAACAAAAAGAAGAAACAGAAAAAAGACGAGAGTTTAAAGAGTTCCAAACTCTTGACAATTTTGTCTTACGAGGGGTTATAGTTCTTGGAAAAAATAGCGGATTTGTAGTTTTAGAAAAGAAAGGGAAAAAAGAGGTAAAAATTCTAAGAAAAGGGGAAAAGTTAGACGATTTAACGTTGCTTAAGGTATTTCCTGATTCTGCTATTTTTACAGACGGAAATAGGAAATTTACCTTAAAGCTTTTTGAGGAAAAGAAGACAAAAAACGTGGATAATAAGTTGGCTGAGTACTCACCTGAGAAAAAGAGAACTTCTTTCAGAAGTAAAGTGTTTAGAGTTAAAAGGCAAGAAGTACTGAAAGAGTTTTCATCTGGAAAGTTTTTAAAGGATATAGGAATTACTCCTTCACAGAATCCCAAGGGAATAAGGGTTCTCTTTGTTAGAAGGGGAAGTTTCATAGATAAGTTGGGAATAAGACGTGGAGACGTAATCATTTCAGTAAACGATTTGGAAATAAGAACGCTGGAAGACTCTTTTTCAGCGTTTGAAAGGTTAAAGACCGAAGATTCCATTACTATCACTCTATTGAGACACGGCAAGAAAATAAAACTTCAGTACGAAATCGAGTGAGGGAAGATATGTTAAGGGTACTTTTTTTCTGTTTAATTCTTTTTTCCTTAGCAAGAGCAGAAAATACCGTTCAACTAAATGCCGATTCTCTTGATATAAAGGATCTTACAAAACTGGTTAGCCAAGCAACAGGCAAAAACTTTATAGTTCCCCACTTTTTAAAGGGAAAAATAACTGTTATATCTTCGAAACCTATTCCTAAGAAGGAACTTTTAAACCTTTATATCGCCGCCCTCGATGAGCTTGGATATCAAGCAGTAGAGGATAAAAACTACATAAAGATAGTAAAGAAAAGAGAAGTTGCGAAGGAATCTTCTTTTGTTAAAAGTGGAAAGGTAAAAGAAGGAGAAAAAGTTCTTACTTATATCATAATTCCTCAGCACATTTTAGTCCTCGATATACAAGGTCTTGTAAGAAATCTTCTTTCTCCTGTTGGAAGGTTCAGCATAGTCAAGAGTATCAATGCTATGGTTATTACTGATAAAGAAAAGAACGTGAAGAAGATAAAAACCGTCTTAGATACGCTTGATAAATCGCCATTAAACTTTCAAGTAGTTTCGTTTGAAATAAAACACAACAAAGCAAAAAATGTTGCCAGAATACTTAGAGAACTTTTCAATAAAAGTTTTGCACAGGATCTTGTTAAAAGTTTTCCCATACCTGGGAAAGATTACTATCACATTGTTTTTGATGAGAATACAAATACTTTATTTGTTGTAGGTACTCCAAAAGTTATTGAAAGGATAAAAGAACTACTTCCAAAAATCGATAAAGAGTTTAACTTAGAAGACGGGTATCTCCACATAATCCGTCTAAATTACGCTTTTGCAGAAGATACAGAAAAGGTTTTAAACAAGCTGTTAAAAGGAGATCTAAGAAAGAAGTTTGGAATTAATAGAAGCGTAAAAGTAGTAGCTGACAAATCCAGTAATTCCCTCATAGTTTTAGCAGATCCTAAGGATTTTAGAATAGTTGAAAGAATTATATCCGGAATAGACATTAAAAGACCACAAGTTTTTGTAGAAGTTCAGATAGTAGAGATGTCAATTGATAAACTCTCCCAGCTTGGCGTAGAGTGGAAGCTTTTAAATAGAGGTGATCTTGTTCCTTTTGCTGGAAGTATTTACAATTTTCCTGTTGTTCCTACCAAAGTATCGGACGTTCCTCAACCTAGAGGTCTGTTTTTCGGAGTTGCAAAGTGGCGGGACAACGTTCCAGACATTGGATTTCTCTTAAACGCTTACGCTAAGGTAGGAGCCGTCAACATTGTTGCCACTCCCCAAGTTCTTACTCTTGATAACGAAGAAGCAGAAGTAAACATAACAAGCGTTCTTCCATACTCTACCGGAGTAAAGTACGATACAAACAACAACCCCGTAATAAGCTATGACTACAAGGATGTTGGTATTACCTTGAAAATTACCCCCCACATAACTGCAAGTAATGGAGTAAAGTTAAAAATCTACGCGAAAGTAGAAGATGTTGTAGGTTATGCTAATGCAGATCAGACGGCACCAATTACTTCCAAAAGGGAGGCTAAGACAACGGTCAACGTTCAAGATGGACAAACGCTTGTCATTGGAGGTTTAACAAAGAACAAGAAGATCATTACTACAGAAAAAGTTCCCCTTCTTGGAGATATACCCTTTTTGGGATCGCTGTTTAGAAGAAAAAGCTACCAGATAGAGAAAACTAACCTTTTAATTTTCATTACTCCAAAAGTCGTAAGAAGTGAGAAAGAGGAAGAAGAACTTACAAGCGAAAAGAGAAAATTTCTCCAAAAAGTTTTAAGGGGCGGGAATGTTAAGTGAAAGTGAGTTTTTGGATAAATTAAAAGCTGAAAAACTCATTCCCGAAAAAAAAGTTTCCTCTTTTAAAGAAGCTGTTGGCGTTTTAAAGTGGGATTCACCAAAAACGAAAGAAATATTTGAAAGTGTAGGGATTCCCTTTAGAGAAAAACTGGAAAGTATAGACGAGGAACTTTTCCAAAAACTCCCTTCCTCATTTATTAGAAAGGAAAGGTTCATTCCCTTACAAGAAACGGAAACCGAGGTTATGGTTGCTACCGATAACCCTTTTAACACCGAAGGAGTAAAGAAGCTTGAGTGGTTTTTTTCAAAGCCTGTAAAAGTCATAGTTATTCCCTTTGACGAAATAAACCGTTTTTTAACTCTTCAAGAAAAAGTAGAAGAGGAAGATCTAGAAGAAGTCTTTGATTCTTCCTACGGTGAAGACCTCTTAATTTCTCAAGAAGATGCCCCAATAATAAGGCTTATCAACGATATTCTCTTAACCGCTATAAGGATAAAAGCAAGCGACATTCATTTTGAACCTTTTAAAGATAGAATGAGAATAAGACTTCGGATAGATGGTGTTTTAAAGACATTTAAGGAAGTACCACTTTCAAAGGTTCCATCCTTAGTTTCAAGACTTAAGGTAATGGCAAAGCTTGATATTGCTGAAAAGAGGCTTCCCCAAGATGGAAGGATAATGGTAAAAGTTGGGGGAAAAGAGGTTGATATTCGTGTTTCAACCCTTCCAACCTACTTTGGAGAAAGAGTTGTTTTAAGACTTCTTTTGAAAGAGAGTGTTCTCTATTCAACAAAAGATCTTGGATTACTTCCGGAAGATTACGAAAAATTTGAAAAACTTATTTATAATCCCCACGGGATAATCTTAGTAACTGGACCTACGGGTTCTGGAAAAACTACCACTTTATATGCTGCTCTTTCGGAAATAAACAATGAAGAAGTGAACATAATTACAGTAGAAGATCCTGTAGAATACCAACTAAACGGCATATCCCAAGTTCAAGTGAAACCCGAAATTGGTCTCACTTTTGCAAATGCTTTAAGGAGTATTCTAAGACAAGATCCAGATGTAATAATGATAGGGGAAATCAGGGATGTCGAAACTGCAGAAATTGCTATTCAATCAGCTTTAACTGGACACTTAGTCTTCTCCACTCTCCATACAAATGATGCAGCAACATCTATAACAAGGCTTCTTGATATGGGAATTGAGTCCTATCTTGTAGCGTCTTCTGTTATCGGGGTTGTTGCTCAAAGGCTTGTAAGGAAAATATGCCCCTTCTGTAAGGTTTCTTATAAACCTTCTTTTCAGGAACTGAAAGAACTTAACCTCCTTGGTTACGTAGGGAAGTTTTTTAAAGGTGAAGGCTGCGAGAAGTGTATGGGCACGGGATACTCTGGAAGAACTGCAATTTACGAACTGCTTTTTGTTGATAAAGAAATTCGCAAAGCGATTCTTGATAACAAGGATGCCGATATTCTAAGAGAAATAGCAGTAAAGAAAGGAATGAAAACTCTTAAAATGGACGGGGCTGAAAAGGTAAAACTTGGAATTACAACCACAGAAGAAGTTTTAAGGGTTGTAAGATAATGGCTGTGTTTTCCTATAAAGGAATAGATAGAAATGGAAGAGAAATTAAAGGGATAATTGAAGCAAACAGCAAAGCAAATGCCATAGCTTTATTAAAGTCTAAAGGAATTTTTCCTTACGAACTAAAGGAAGAAAAAACAGAAAACAAGAACTTTTCACTGTTTCCTGTTAGAAAAAATCCTTTTTCTCAAAAAGAACTAGGAGTTTTCTTTAAAACTCTTTCAAATCTTCTTGAGGCAGGTATTCCCTTAGTGGAAGCTTTGGAATCTTTCATAAATGAAGTTCAAGATAATAGGAAGAAAGCGTTTATTTCCCAGATATTAGTAAACCTAAAAGAAGGAAAGAGTTTTTCTGAATCCCTAAAGCTTTCTAAAGTTACCGATCCAGTAATACTGGCATTTGTATCCTCAGGAGAGAAAGGAGGCTTTTTGGCTGAAAACTTATTAACTCTTTCCGACATTCTTGAAAGAAAAGAAGAGGTAAGGTCAACTATTGTAGGAGCATTAATTTACCCTGTTATTTTAGTAGTGGTTAGTTTGGGAGTTATCGTTTTTATGCTAACAACTGTTGTTCCTAAAATTGTTTCTATATACGATTCAATGAAGCTATCGTTACCTCTCAGTACCAAAATTGTACTTGCTATAAGCAACTTCCTTGTAAATGATTTTTGGTTTCTTCTTCTTTCTATCCTTGTTTTAGCCTTGCTATTCTCTTTCCTAATAAGAAAAAAAAAGAAAACTATAGATAAACTTAAATTAAAGACACCTATTCTAGGGTTTCTCTTTTTATGCATAGAACTTTTATATTTTTTTGAAACTCTTGGGAACTTACTAAAGGCAGGAATTCCAATTGGTGAGGCTATTAACTTTTCTATAAATGCTTTAAGAAACGAATATTTGCAAGAAATGTTTTTACTTATAAAAGAAGAAGTGGAAAGGGGGGAAAGGTTAACAAAAATTCTAACCAATAAATTGGAAAATGTCCCTTTCATTGTTGTTCAATTAATTAAAGCTGGTGAAAAAAGTGGAAGTTTAGCCGATATGTTTTTGAAATCGTCAGAATTTCTGAAAGTAGAGATAAATACTAAAATAAAAAACTTGACCTCTTTATTTGAGTCAATTATAATGTTAATAGTTGGAATGGTTATAGGTTTTATAATAATTGCCTTACTACTACCTATAGTAGAAATAAGTACCATTAAGAAACTATAGGAGAAAGAATGAAATGGATTGAGAACTTTTTATGGGGAGGAGAACGACTACTTCCTGGTATTGACATTGGAACCTACAGCATTAAACTTGTTCAACTTGAAAAACAGAAAGAGAACTATTCGTTAAAAGTAAAAGGAGAAATTATCTATGAAGATCAAGTTTTTGCCGGATCAGAAATTGTTGACGCTTTTACTTTGGCCTCGTACGTAAAAGAAATTTTAAAGATGAACCTTATAGAAGAAAAAGAAGTGGCTATTCATATACCTCTTGTTTCTTGCTTTTACAGCGTTATTAGTTCTCCTCCTACTCAGCCTCCAGAAGAAGCTGTAATGAACTATATGCAAAGTATAATATCTCCCGAAGAGCTTGCACAAGTAAAGGTAGACTATAGAGTTTTGCCTGTCTCCATAGACAATAACAATTTGGATATAGCAGTAGCTGCTATAAAAAGAGAGTACTTAGAAGAAAGAATAGGTATTGTTGTGCAAGCAGGTCTAAAACCTGTGGTGGTGGATATAGAGCCTGCAACTATAAGCAATCAATTTTACTTTAACTATCCCGACGAAACTGGATCCCCTGTATGTATTGTTGATATAGGTGCTACCTTTACGAAGATAGTAGTTTCTTTTGGGGGATATCCTTATATAACAAGAAATGTTGAATATGGAGGAAACTCTATTACAGAACATCTGCAAAAAGAGTTTTTACTCGGTGTAGAAGAAGCGGAGAGCCTTAAAAAGGGGGAAACTGTAAACGACATAACCTATGAAGAAGCTTTTGATAAAGTAATAAGGGAAGCAATTAAGAAAATAGTTACAGAAGTATTGTGGACAATAGACAATTTTAAAGACCGGTTTAACATGGATGTTAATAAAATCTATCTCTACGGTGGTTCTTCAAAATTAGAAGGTATTGTAGAAGTATTTAAAGACGTTAGTAAAAAAGAAGTTTTTAAAGGAAAACCTTTTAAGTTTAAAAACGAAAGTAAAAGTGAAGAGTTTGGAATAGCTGTAGGGTTAAGCTTAAGATATAAGGGTGATAGTGATGTTAAGGTTTAACTTTGCCAATATAAAACCTTCACTTGCAGAGAGACTCTTAACTCCTGAGTTTATTATAGGATCTCTTATTTTTACAATTTTTATGGGGTTTAATATTTACTCAGAAGTTTCTACTAGATCCAAGATTTCAGAAGTTGAGAGAAAGATTACTTATCTTGAACAACAAAGGAACGTTTTGAAAACTTTAGAGAAAAAGGAAAAAGAACTAAGAGAGGTAAAAGCAGAACTAGAGAAAAAACTCGCGGTTATTGAAAAGCTAGAGAAAGAAAGGAAAATTCCAAATTACTTGTACTTTTTTGGAAATAAAGAAAATGTCAATGGAATTTGGTTGGAAGTTTTGGCTTCAAAAGGTAAAAGACTGAGCATTGTTGGAAACGCAGAGGATATGGGAAAACTTCATGATTTCTTAGAGAAACTGGAATCGAGATTGGGGAAAACCTACTTGAAAGATGTGAAGCTTAAAACTATCGAACTGAAGAATCTCAATAAAACTATAGAGTATCAACATTTCCTCTTAAACGTGGAGATGGAAAATGGAAAAACTTCAGGAAATTCTAAGTAGTATCCTTGGCAAGTGGAAGGAACTGCCAAGATGGCAAAAGATACTGTTTATTAGCATTCTAGCTATTTTGCTTAATATAGTTTTCTACTTTGTACGAGTTGCACCTTTGAAAGAAACTTTAGAAACAAAAAGAAAAAAAATGACCAATTTACAGCTTATTGTTAATAGGCTTGAACTTACCAAACGTAAGAAAAAAGAACTTGAAGATCAGATAAGGGATCTAAAAGAGAAGATAGCTTCATTGGAGGAAAAATTACCAACCGGAAGCGAGGAGGTAGCAGACATTATAAAAGCTATAGCTTACAAGGAAGGAGAGAAGCTAAGGGTTACCTATTTCAAAAGGTTAACTACTGAAAATGAAAGAAGCGGTAAGGCTAAAGAGGATAAAGAAAAGAAAAAGAGGAAAAAATCAAAGTCTAAAAAGAAAAAAAAGGTGGAAGATTACTACACTACTGTTGTCTATGAAATTGGTGTAAAGACGACATATCCAACGTTTATCCGCTGGTTGGAAAATGTGTCTAGTGCCGGAAGAATAATTCTAATAAAAGACGTGTATCTTCAAGGCAATGATGAAAAGAACTATACGGTGGTTGGTGACGTAACTATAAAATCTTTCATACTCAAGAGGTAAGTATGTTTAAGGAACTTCTTTTTATTGTTTCTATATTTTTAGTCTTTATAAATGGTTCGGCAAACGCTGGAGTAGAAGTGGATCCGTTCGTTAACCCTTACAAAAAGTTAATAGAACTTGATAAGAATTATAAGAAAAAGGAAAAGAAAGATGTAGTAGAGAAGGTGTCCATTTTTAAAACAAGCTTAAATCTAGATCCGGACAATATATTCGTAGAAGGGGTTATCCGTGCAGCTTCCGGATACAAAGTTGTAGTGAAAAGTTGGGATGGTAGTATATATACTCTCTCTAAAGGAACAGCTATTTCTCCTGATACAAAACTTGTACGGGTATCTTTCAATAAAGTTGTCTTTATCAAATTTTTTAAGCTAAATGGCAGGATGAAAAGAAAGTTTATCGTTTGGAAAGTTGTGAACGGTCAGTTTGTTAGGGAGGAAAAACAATGAAAGGTAAATACCTTATTCCGTTAATATCTATGGTATTCTCTCTTCCATCCTTAGGAGGAACAATAAAGGATATTAGTGCTATTTACGACGGAAGCAGTTTAGAGATTTTGCTTAAGAAGGAAGGGAGTTGCGACCTTCAACCGATAATAAAAAATTCTCGTAGAATAGATCTAAAGATAAGAAATTGTGCAATAACAAAACCTTACTTTATTGGAGAAAGGGGATTTGTTGAGTCTGTAAATATTAAACCGTGGGAAAATGATACATTTGTAACAATCCTTTTAAAAGATAAAGCGAAACTCCAAACAGAGATAAATGAGAATTCCATAAAGTTATCATTGCTTTCAGATAAAGCACCAACCTTCAACATATCCCAAAACGATAAAAGACTAAAGTTACGAATAGACTTGTTGGAGAACCCTGTTAAAGTTACCTATTCCCGTAAAGGTAACAACATAATCATTAAAACCATAGGATTGAACTTTGGAAACGCTACCATAAAAAGCTTCAAAAATCCTTTGATAAAGAGAGTTTTAATGGAAAAAGACTCTATAATTGTTGAAACAAAGGGATTCTCAGTGGCGGAGGTTATCTGGAGAAAAGAGGAAAAGGCTTTAGAAGTTAGCTTCCTGTTGAGCGAAAAAACAAAAAGAATATTTTCTAAGAAAGTAAAAGAAAAGAAAAAAGAAAGACAAAATGAATTTGTATCCTTTAGATTCGAGAATGCAGATATAAGAGCTGTAATAAAGGCAATAGCAGATGTTGTAGGAGTAAACGTTATTATTGACCCAGAAGTTAAAGGGAAAGTAAGTATCGATTTCTCGAAAAAACCTGTTTATTGGAAAGATGCACTTGATAAAGTTCTAAAGGTAAAAGGTTTCACGTTTGTTGAAGAAAATGGAACGGTGAGAGTTCTTCCTAAGGTGAAAGAGCCTATTAAGTTGTTCGTTGTTCACTTGAAACACGTAGGAGCACAATATGTAGCTGATAAACTTGCGGAGCTTTTGTCTAGAAAGTCAATAAAGGTTATAATAGATGATAATCTTAACTACAAGGATGAAAACAAGATTTTTGGTAAAAAAGAAAAGGGAAAAAGAGTTCAAAATATAACTGGACAAAAAACAAATTCTTCTAAGGAAGAAGCGAAGACTTCTCAGGATACTAAAAAAGACTTAAAAAATGAAACTAAACTTTCACGACAGTTGCAAGAAGAAAATAAGGAAGTTATTCTTGCAGATACCAAAAACAACATTTTGATTTTAAAAGTTAGAGAGTCAACATACCTTGAACTTAAAAAGATAATAGCTTCTTTAGATGCACTACCTAAAGATGTTTACACTATTAAGCTTAAGTACTTATCTCCAGAAAAGGCAATAGAAGCCCTATCCGTTCTTGGAGAACTTGAAGAGAAAAATATTACAGTAAAACGTTGGGATCCAACGAAAGGCAAATATGTGGACGAAAAGAAGTTTATTTATACAATCACTTTAAAGGGTGATCAATCAAAAGATAAGAAGGTTTTTGGAGTTATCACAGTAGATCCCAGAAGTAATACTCTAATTTATAAAGGAGATCCTGCAGGTTATCAAAATGTAATAAGGATAGTAAGCGAAGTAGATAAACCTAGAAAAAGGATAAGAATAAAAGCAAAGATAGTCCAAGTAGAATCCACAGCTGAGAAAGATGTAGGTATATCTTGGGGAGTCAGTGGTTACAATTATCCATCCTACTACATAGAAGGAAGTGCTGGTTTCAATACTCAGAATCTACCTGGATTAGTTTCTTCAACTGAGAATTTAGCAAACGTCTTTAACATTCCTACTGCAGATAATACTTTAGCTTTAGGAATTTTGAATAGAGCAAAAACTCTGAGACTAAACGTTGCCTTAAAAGCACTACAGCTTGATGGAAAAGCTAAAATAGTTTCTTCTCCAGAAATATTGACTCTTGACAATGAGCAAGCAACAATTACTCAAGGTATAGAAATACCATACATAAAAACAACTTCTACTTCTGCGGGAGTAACTACAGATGTAGAGTTTAGACAAGCCTCCTTAATCCTTAGTGTCAAACCTCACATAACCCCAGATGGACAGGTTCTCTTGGATTTAGAAGTTAGAAAGGATTCTCCGAACTATACAATTACTCAAATCACTGGTAATCCTAACCCTGCAATAGATACAAGAAGTGCTAAGGCAAAAGTTAGGATAAAAGCTGGAGATACAATTGTGATAGGTGGTATATACGAAAAGCAAATAAACGAGGACTTGTCGGGAGTTCCCGTTCTTTCACAAATTCCTCTCTTAGGATGGTTGTTTAAATCAAAAACCACCTCTGTTTCAACTAAAAAACTCCTGATATTTATCACGCCTGAGGTTATAGAATAGAGGAATGTTTTTGGAGGTTGGTTATGTTGAAAAGATTTCTATTATTAATCTTTGTTGGTATACTTTCTTTTGCTGGATGTTCATCTTCACCAGATGAAGAAGCAGCAACTAATTCTACAACCACTTCAACGTCAAACTCTACAACTATAACAACTACGACAACCACGACAACAACAGATACCACAGTTACAACAGTTACTGCGGATACTTTAACTGTAGATGGAGAAAATTACCATATTCTTGAAGGTTTCGATTATGTTGCTCAGGATGTTGTGTGCTTTGATAAAAGTAACTCTACTACTGTTGCTGTTACTGCCCCACCAGAAAAATTTGTTTATTTTATAAAAATTCTAACAGCACTCTTGAACTTGTTAATTGTACTGCAGAATTTATTCCACAAGGAAGTGCTCCTCCTATTGATATAACCATTCCCCGTGTAGGTTGCCAGCCTATAGTTCTTACCAGTCCGACAGATCCAACAGAGATACCTATAGCGGTAGAGTTTACTTACAATCCTGTCTATGATATGAAGAATGCAATACTGTCTTCTTCAGATCCTTCGGTCATCTATACCTACGTTGTAAATCTCACCTTCAACTTTGAAAACGCTAAACTTGGAAGCTCTAACGAAACATATAGTGAAGATGTTTCCTTTATTGTGGATTTTGGAAACTTTACGATATACGATGGGGATCTTTGTTATCCTGTTAACTATGAGTACTATAACAACAACGATGGAGACGTATGGCTACCTCAACAGTAAACGGTTTCCTAGTTGTAGACAAACCCAAAGGTATTACTTCTGCTGAAGTTGTTAGAAGGTTAAAAAAGGTTTTAAAAGTTAAGAAAATAGGTCATACTGGAACGTTAGACCCCCTTGCCACGGGGGTTTTGATTGTTGCCGTTGGAAAGGCAACAAGGTTTTCAGAATACCTTTTGAAAAAGAATAAATGTTATGTTGTTAAAGGAACGTTTGGACTTAAAAGCGATACTTACGATATAGATGGTAAAGTGGAAAAGGTTGAATGTAGGGAAATAGACAAAGATTCTCTTTTAAAGACCTTAGAAAACTTTAAAGGAGAAATAGAACAAGTTCCTCCTCCTTTTTCTGCTATTAGAGTAAACGGAAAAAGGGCTTATGAGCTTGCAAGGAAAGGAGAAAAGGTAGAACTAAAGCCAAGGAAAGTAAGAATCTATTCTTTAGAACTTTTAGACTTTAACTATCCAGATTTTACATTGAAAGTTTGCTGTTCTTCGGGTACTTACATTAGATCACTCATTAACGACATAGGAAAGTCTTTATCCTGCAGTGCTGTTGTTTCCGAACTTAGAAGGGTAAAGATTGGGAAAGTTGATGAAAAAGTAGCTATTCCACTATCCAAGATAACAAAAGAAAATGTAAAAAAATTCTTGATTTCGATAGATGAACTTCTTGATTTTCCAAAAATTGTTCTTTCTCCAGAAGAAGGAAAAAGATTTAAGAACGGAGTAAAGCTGAAAGTCAGAGAAAAAGAAGGGACATACAAAGTTTATGTCTTTGATACTTTTATTGGTATCGGCGTTGTAAAGTCTAATCTTTTAAAACCTCAGAAAGTTTTATCCTAGCAGCTTCCAAAATTGGTTTTAAACCATCTATTACCTTTTGGTAATCCTCTTCTCCACTTTCTACCTTGTCCATTATTGCTTCAAGTTCTCTTGTGAACTCTGTGGAAGTGTAATCGGAAAAATGGTTAGAAAGATATTCATAAACTTCTATCCCAAGTTTTGTTGGGTATAAGAACTTCCCTTTTTCTACGATGTATTTTCTATCAAGGAGGGTTTTGACAATTTTTGCGTAAGTTGAAGGTCTTCCTATTCTTTCTTCTCTCATTTTCTCAACAAGTTCTCCCTGAGTGTAAGGATAGGCCTTAGGAACTTTTTTCTTTTCAACCTTTAATGGAGTGAAATAGTAGGTTTCAGAAGGTTTCAAGTCTATCTTCAACTTCCTTATTTTCAGTGGTAAAACTAAATTCCAGCCATCTTTAACAAGACTTACGGCGATTTCTTCTAAAACCTCTAGTTCTTGGGGTAAGGTTTTAACCTTTAGCTTGACCTCCAAGACTTCACAAGGTTTCATCTGAGACGCTATGAACCTTCTAAAAATCAGATCGTAAACTTTAAAGTGGTTTTTTGTCAATTTTAACGTTGAACCGGAAACCATAACTAATGTTTTAAGATTTTCTGCATCCAAAGGTCTTGTTGGCCTTATACACTCGTGGGCGCCACCTTCACCCCAAGTTCTGAGCATAATAAATTCGCTTCCAAACTTTTGAGATATGAACTCTTTAGCAACTGCCATACCAGCAGTTGAAACTCTTGTAGAATCAGTCCTGTGGTAAGTGATAAAACCACTTTCAAAAAGGTCTTGGGCAATGCTCATTGTTTCATCGGCAGAAAGTCCCAAAGTCTTAGAGGATTCTTTCAAAAGTTCTCCGGTATTGAAAGGAGGAGGAGGATTTTTAGAAACCGTTTTCTTTTCCAAAACTTTTATCTTTACTTTGTCAATAACAAAGTTTTTTAATTTACGTATATCTTCTAAGGTAAACCTGAAACTTCCAACCTCTGTTTCAACTTCTAAAAGACCAATTTTCTCTTTGCTTTCCTTGTATCTTTCTATCACCCAGCCAAGAACGGGAGTTTGGACCCTACCAGCAGAAAGCCATTTTTTGTTAAAAACTTTCCAAAGATGTTGGCTTAGAGAGAAGCCAACCCATCTATCGGCTACTCTCCTAACTATCTGGGCTTTTACGAGGTTCTCATTAAGTGTTCTTGGATTACGTAAAGCCTCTAAAAAAGCCCATTTTGTAATTTCATGAAACTCCATTCTTTTTACTTTGTCCTGATAAGGAGTTATTGTTACTCCAACGTCCCAACCTATTTTTTCTCCTTCGGTATCCGGGTCGCTTGCAATAAAGACTTCGTCTATCTCAAGTGATAGTTCTCTTAAAGCTTTTACAATGTTTAGCTTATCAATGTCCGCCTTTTTCCCACACTTTGGGCAAATATCTTCTACCGTTTGTTCCTTGCAGGTAGTACAGATCTTTATAGTATCGTATATAGGAACGTAAAAGTTATTCTCTTCCTTTACTCCCCAAATACCGTCCCTTGTTGTAAGGTCAAAAACGTGCCCTTTAGAAGCTGTTAGAAGGAGAAGTTTATCTCCTGTGTTTATCTCATAAACGTCAAGATCAAGAACTTTTCTTTTTATAGGTTTCCCAAAAAAGTTCGCAATTGTTCTAGCTTTATTGGGAGATTCAACAACAACAAGCGCTGTTTTTAACATCTCTTTGGTTTCAAGTTTTATCCTTCCTTCTAAGATCTCTTTTACCCTCTTTCTGTCTTCATCGACCTTTTTGAAAACTTCTAAGATTTCCTTTTCCTCAATGAGAGGAAGCCCTAACTTTTCTGAAAGTTCTTTTCCTTTATCATAGTCAAGAACCTTAAAGGAAATGTCCTCTAAAAATATCGATAATCTCCTTTTTAGAGAAGAAAGTGCCTTTATGTCGTCAACAAACATTAAACTTATACCTTTTGTAAGTCCTCCTGCAAACATTCGGGAAGTTCTTCCAGATGCCTGAACATACCCAGTAGCATCTCCAACAACAACGAAGAGTTCTCCATTTTTCTCTTTCAAAGAAACGTCGGGAGAGCTCCTAACCTTTTCCAAAAACTTCTCATCTTTTAGAAGACTTTCTAAGAATTCCTTTATCTCAGAAACCTTTTCTTTTATTTTTGGATAGTTATCGAGTAGTTCTTCGCGGAGAGTAAGGTATCTTTTAAGGTAGGAAAGGTATGACATTACCTTTGTTTTATCTTCAATGAGTTCTCTAAGAACAAGTAAAAGTCCAAAGAGCTTGGAAGGTGCCAAAGATGGTTTTACGCTAAACTCCATTTTAGGAACGCCTAAGAAAACGGCATACCTTACAGCCTGAGGAAGGTCTATTCCCCGTGCTAAAGGATTTTTGTAACTTGCTATTCCAACTGCTGCCTGAATTTCACCTTTTAGAAATTTTTCTTGAGTTTCTACTGTGAAATCTTCATAAGAAACGGAACTAATGCCATTTTCGTTTAAGAACTCAATTACCTTTTCAATGTAGTCTTTCCCTAAATCCTCAGAAATAAAGACAAAAACACCTTTTCCAAACTTTTTGATGATCTTTAAAGTTTCTTCCAAGAAGTTTTTATCTGTATAGATTAGAACATCCTCTACATTTCTAAGAGCTACTGCGGTTTTACCAACTTCAAAACCCAAAAGTTCTCTAAATAATTTCACTCTGTTTGATTTTGGCTGGGATGTTGCAGAAGCAACGACCAAAACGTTTTCTATCTTCTTTCTCTTTTCTTCTAAAGCTTCCTCTATTTCTTTTATATTTTCAAGGATTTCATTTTTTCTAGTGCCTTCCTGTCTGGGAAGTTCTCTTTTTAGATCTAAAAGCCTTAAAGCCAAATTGATGTCTTCTTCCGAAAATCCAAGGAGTCTTATCACTTTATCTATGTTCTTAGCTGATTTTAAAAGGGAATCTACATCATCAACGAAAACAAAATCAAAAGGTTTAGGAATTATTTCAAAATTTTTGTAAAGAAAATTGGTTGTGGTTATTAAAATATCAAAATCTCCTTCTTGAATTTTTTCTTTTTCTTTCTTCTTTCCGGTGTAAGCAACTATTCTTTTATCTGTAAACTCTTTAAGCTTTTCTAAGGTTTGGAGAACCAAAAGCCTTGTTGGAACGAGAATGTAGCTTTTCCCTTCTAAAAACGAAGCAGTTATTAGACCCCAAGTGGTTTTTCCAACACCCGTTGGAGCAATTAATGTAAAGGATTTCTTTAAAGCTACCCTTCTTGCCCAAGAAACTTGCAAAGACCAAGGGGAAAAGCCAGTTTTTTCTTTAAAGAACTTTACAAATTCTTTAGTAAACTCCGTAATTTCGCAAACACTTCTGAAGTTTTTTAGATTCTCTTCTAAAGCTTTACAGAGTTCGTCTTTTGATGAAAAAGTTTTTTCTTCCTTCAAACAGTTTTCACAAGGAATACCAAGCTTTAAACGTTCATCGGAAATTGTTCCGCCACAGTTTGGACACATCCTTTTAAATTCAGCAATTTTCATAAAGCACCTCAATTCTTTTTCTTATAATAGAAATAATTTTAATTCTAAACCAAGGGAGCGTAACATGAAAATATTTAGACACTTCATGCCAACAAAAGTTGTTTTTGGGAGAAAAACGATCTATAAGCTAAGAGAAGAGGTAGAAGCTTTAGGTTTGAATACAGAAAAAATCGCAATAATTTCTGGAAAATCAGCAGTTTCTAACGGTTATACTGAAGTTGTTAAAAAGCAATTATCTGGAGATATAAAAATTTTTGATTTTGTAGAACCTGACCCAACCGTAGAAAATGCAAAACAGGTTTTAGAAGA
>JBDOLX010000108.1:20069-46475 GCA_039832905.1 Desulfurobacteriaceae bacterium
ACCTTGATAGTTGCTATTGGTGGAGGAAGCCCACTAGATGTGGCAAAAGTTGTTTCTGCAATGCTTACAAATAAGGGGGAAATTGAGGATTACATAGGTATTCCTGAAAAATTTGAAAATCCTGCTGTTCCTCTTGTAGCAGTCCCTACAACTTCAGGTTCCGGTTCAGAAGTAACCCCTTACGCTGTTTTAACCGACAGGAAAAAGTTAAGAAAAGCACCTTTAATTTCCCGTTTCCTCTTTCCTGTTCTTGCTATTGATGACCCAGACCTTACTATAACAAAATCCTCAAGGACAACAGCTTATACGGGAGTTGATGCATTAACCCACGCAATAGAAGCCCTTTTGTCAAAAAGGAGGAGCAGTATTTCAAAACTTTACTCTCTAAAAGCTATGGAGCTAATTGCCGAGAGTCTCCCTCGGTGTTTTGGGAATCCAAAGGACTTTGAAGCAAGAGAGAAAATGATGCTTGGAAGTTTACTTGGTGGTATGGCAATTACCGACGCTGGAGCTGGACTTGTTCACACTTTGGCACACGTTCTTGGAGTTCTTTATAGAGTTCCTCACGGGCTTGCAAATGGGATTTTCTTAGTTCCTGTTCTTGAGTTTTATGGACTATCTGCAAAAGAGGAAATTGAAGAAATAGGAAAAGCTATGGGATTGGGTTCTGAAATGGAAGAAGTTTTAAATAACCTTCGTTCATTTTTAGACTTCTTGGGGATTCCAAAGTCATTAAAAGATGTTGGGGGGGCTTCCGAGGATATTTCAACTTTTGTTGACCTTGTTATGGAAAAGAAATTTTTAATGTCAAATCTTCCAAGAATTCCGGAAAGTAGGAATATTAGGGAGATTCTTCAAAAACTCTTCTAATTTTTTAATTCTTATATTACAATAAGGCATTAAATAACCCTGAAGAGGTGAAAAATGGCAAAGAATGTGGGGGTTGTTTTTTGCACTTGCGGAGGAAAACTAAAGGAAAAGATAGATTTTGATTCGGTTAAAGATTACCTTAAAGAGGTGGAAGGAATAAAAGAGGTAGTTATCACAGATGACCTCTGCGTTTCTCCTTATGAAAAGCTTAGCTGTTTAAAAGGAAAAGTTGACGGAATTGTTTTTGGAGGATGTTCCGAAAGGTCTTCTTTAAAGTTCAATGAAGACATGATAGAAAAAACTTTAGTCTCCTTGGGGATAGACCCTTCTTTCTACGAAGTTGTGAATCTTAGGGAACAGTGCTTTTACATCCACGATGATTTAGAAGGGATAGATAGAAAGATAAAAGATTCTTTCTCTATGGCTTTGGAAAAACTTAGGTCAAACATTCCATCCTACAAGGAAAAAATAAAAGAAAAGGTCTTAATAGTTGGTGGAGGAATTGCTGGACAAAGGTGTGCCCAAGCGTTGGCAGACTTGGGAATAGAGTCCACGATAGTTGAAGAGAAGCCTTACCTTGGAGGAAAAGGTTTAGAGGTTGCGCTTTTCTGGCAGTCGGAGTCTTCTCCTTCTTTCTGCACCACCGACTGTGTCGTTCCGGTCGTTGGAAGGGATACGCTGCTTAGAAAAGAAAAGATAAAAGTTTTAACCTCTTCTCAAGTTGTCGATGTTGAAAAGAAGGAAGGAAAGTTTGTAGTAAAGATAGAAAGAAAACCTCTTTACGTTGATCCCAATAAGTGTGTTTCCTGTGGAGAGTGTTCGAAGGTTTGTCCAGTAGAAGTTCCGAACCCTTACAACTTAGGGAAGACAAAGATAAAAGCAATAGACAAACCTTTACCGCTGGCAATTCCTGACTACTACACCATAGATGATGAAGCCTGTACAAAGTGTGGAAAGTGTGAAGAAGTCTGTCCTCAAAACGCAATAAATCTTAATGCTAAGGAAGAAACGATAACTGAAGAGTTTGGATCGGTGGTCATCGCTACAGGATTTACGAGCTACGACATGAAAGTCTTCGAAAATCTTTCTTACGGAGAAGAAGGAGTTTTAACTCTTAGAGAGTTTGAGAGATATCTTGCCAACGGACTGTTTAAAGAAAGTCCAAAGGAAGTATCTTTTGTTCTTTGTCTAAAAGACAAGGTTGGATACTGTTCTAAGATCACCTGCAATATAGTGATAAAGCAGGCTTTCCTCTTAAAGAGGAACAACAAAAACGTAAAGGTTAGAATCTTCGCCAAAGAATTAAGAACTACCGGTAGAGCTTTTGAGGAGTTTAGAAGAAGGGCTAAAAAACTTGGAGTTGAATTTATAAAGGAAGCTGTTGAAAAGGTTGAAAGGAAAGAAGGAAAGTTAGAAGTAGCTACCACCAACAGTATTTACACCTCAGACCTTGTAGTTCTTGCAGAGCCTCTAGTTCCTCAACAGGTAAAAATTTCCAAGATGCTTGATCTACAACTTGATAAGTTTGGGTTTCCTTTAGAGTTCCAGCCAAGAGTAATAAATCCTTTAGAGACTTTCGTAAAGAGAGTCTTTGTAATTGGAGGAGCGAAAGGATTTAAAGATGTTCAGGAGTCTATAGAGTCAGCCCTCGGGGGAGCAGTTAGAGTCTATAAAGCTTTAAAGGGGGAGAGAAAGAAATACTACTCCACCATAGATCAAGACAAGTGTTCAAGGTGTGAAACCTGTCTTAGCTGTTGCCCCCACGGAGCTATAACCATAACTAAGGACGAAAAAGTTTTCATAGACCCATCCCTCTGTAGAGGTTGTGGTCTCTGTTATCCACCTTGTCCTTCAAAGGCAATAAGGTTTAACAACCTTGAGGACGAGCAGATATTAAGAATGGCAAAGGTTGCCTTTAGAAACTTAGAAAAAGGAAAACCGAGAGTTCTTGCGTTTTTATGTTATTGGTGTGCTTATGGAGCTGCAGATTTAATGGGAATAAAACATAAAGAAAAACTTCCAGAAAACTTTAGAACAATAAGAATTAGATGTTCAGCTTCCCTTAGCTTGGACGTGATAGCAAAAATATTTGAAGAAGACCTTGCCGATGGAATTGTTGTTGCAGGATGTCCTGTTGCCAACTGCCACCACGTTTTTGGAAATTACATGCAGGAAAGGAGAATTGAAGCCTTTAAGGAAATGCTTGAACTTATGGGAGTTAAAAACAAGGTAGTTAGATGGGAATACATAGGAGTTCCACAAGGTAAGAAACTTGCAAAAGCGATAAGGGAAGTTTTAAAAGCTTTGGAGGTTGAAAATGTCAAAGCTTAAGTTTGCATATTACTTGGCTGGTGGTTGTGCCGGTTGTGATACTTCTTTGTTGGACACAGGGGAAAAACTTTTAGAATTTCTCGATAATGTTGAAATTACGTTCTTTGCCCCGACCATAGCCGACTTTAAATACGAAGATCCAGAAAAACTTCCTCCAAAGAGTATCGATTTTGGTTTCGTTACTGGAAACATAAGAAACGAAGAACATGAAAAAATTGCCAAAGTTATGAGGGAAAAGTGCAAAGTTTTGATAGCTTTCGGTATCTGTGCTTCTTGTGGAGGAGTGAAGGGACTTTCTGCACTTTTTAAAGATGAAGAAATACTACAGAAAGTTTACGGCAAAGAGTGGAAAAGTTTACTCAGTGGAGAAGTTCCAAAACTAAAGAGAGCAAGAGCTTTGGACGATGTTGTTGAAGTTGACTACTACGTTGGTGGATGTCCACCATCAAGGGAACACATAGAAAAGATCTTTAAAACAATTATTGACGGTAGTCTTCCTCCAAAGGGTAGCTGGCTAACGATGGGAAAAGCTGTTTGCGATGTCTGTCCGAGAAATCCAATTCTTAAGGGTAAGAAGAAAAAACAAATTACCCAAGTTAAAAGGTTTCTTGACGTTCCAAAAGAGGATGAATGTCTCCTTGAACAGGGGTATCTTTGTTTGGGTGCTGTAACCCAAGGGGACTGTGGAGCAAGATGTACAAAAGCAAACGTTCCTTGCAGAGGTTGTGGAGGACCTATTCCAGGAGTTAGAGACTTTGGAACTAAAGCGATATCTGCGATTGCTACCTCTTTTGAAGACATTTCTTTCCTAAAAAAGATTCCATCTTCTGTTCATCTCTTTTATAGATATTCTCTCGTTAAGTCTTTACCTATGATTCTCAAGGAAAAGTTGGGGGAAAGAAAATGAGAAAGGTTTTAATAGATCCAATAACAAGGCTTGAAGGGCACGGTAGAATAGAGCTTCTCTTTGGAGAAAATGGAAAGCTGGAGGATGTGAAGTTAAAAGTTGTAGAGCTGATGGGATACGAAAAGTTCTTGGTTGGGATGCCTGCAGAAGAAGTTCCAAGGAGCGTTAGTACAATCTGTGGAGTCTGTAGGACTGTTCACTTTATGGCTTCCTTAAAAGCAATAGACCAAGCCTTCGGAACTACTCCTCCAAAAAAGGCAGAACTTTTAAGAAAAGTTGTTCTTCTTGCAAACCACATAGAAGACCACACTGAAGTTCTTTTTGCCCTCGGCCTTCCAGACTTTATTGTTGGACTTGATGCCCCAAAAGGCGAGAAGAACCTTTTTGGAGTTGCAAAAAAGGTCGGAAGGGAGTTTATAAAGAAAGTTGTAAACCTCAGAACTTCTGCAGCTAAGATAGTGGAAATAGTTGGAGCAAAGAGCGTTCATCCTACGACCGCAATTCCCGGAGGTTGGAGCAAAAAGCTTAAAGAGGAAGAGTTAAAAGAGATTAAAAAATTGGCAAAAGATTGTCTTGAACTTGGGAAACTTGCGGTCGAGACCGTAAAAGAATTTCTCGTTTATCATAAGGAAAACTCCAAGTTTTTAAAGAACGAAAAATTTGACATTAAAAGCAATTTCTTAGCAACTCTCGATGAAAACGGTAAAGTAACCTACTACGACGGTATCCAGGTTGTTAAAGATTTTAATGGAAAAGAGCTTGTAAGGTTTAAAGGAAAAGAATATCAGGAGGTAATTGAGGAAAAGGTTTTACCTTGGAGTTATTCAAAGTTTCCGTACCTTAAAAAGCTTGGTTGGAATGGGATTGTTGAAGGAGAAGGAAGTTCTATTTGTAGTGTTGGACCACTGGCAAGGTTCAACGTTTCTGACGGCTACTCAACTCCAATGGCACAGAAGGAAGCGGAAGAAGTTTTAGAGTTCTTTGGGAAAAAGCCAGTTCTGAACTTTTTCGCTTACCACTGGCTAAGGGCAATAGAGATCTTAAACCAAGCAGAGCTTTTAATAGGAATTTTAAACTCTCCCGAAATCTTAGGAGGAGAGATAGTAAATCCTGCTACAAGGCTTGAAGGAGAGGGTGTTGGCATATTAGAAGCACCACGGGGAACTTTGATACACCACTACGTTACCAATGAAAAGGGACTTATCAAAGATGCCAACCTAATAGTTCCAACAACCATAAATAACTCAGCTATTCAGCTTGCAGTTAAGAAGTTTGCATTCTATCTCTTAGAAAAAGAAGAGAAAATAACTGATGAGAAACTTTCAATTTTAGAAGTCGCCCATAGACCTTATGATTTATGTCTTGCCTGTTCAACCCACTAAAAATATAAAGGGGGAAATCACTTCCCCCCCGTCTCTTTACTCTTTGTCCTTGTTTTCGTCTTTTTTATCAGGTTCTTTTACAATAATTTTAACTTCTTTTCTAGCTGAATCTGCCTTTGGAAGTCTAATTTCTAAAATACCTTTATCGTAAATGGCTTCTATTCCTTCCTCTTTAACTTCCACAGGTAGCGGAACTATTCTTTGGAACTCTCCATAGAAGCTTTCGCTAAAGAATACGTTTTCCTTCTCATCTTTCTTTTCTTGTTTTTTAACTCCCTTAATAATTAGGTAGTTTCCTCTTACCTTTACATCAATGCTGTCCTTGTCAAGACCCGGCATTTCAGCTTTTACAACAACTTCATCGGGAGTTTCATACATTTCAATTCTAGGTTCAAAAGCTGTCTCTAGTCCAGAGAATCCAGAAAATCCTCTCATCATTTCAGACATTAATCTTTCCATTTCAGCAAACTGTCTGAATATATCTTCAAATGGATCAAATCCTCTTCTTCCAAAGAAACCTCCGAACATTTCTCCCTCCTTAAAATTGTTTTTTAATTAAGTTCAACTTCAATTTTAAATTTATACCCTTACCTTAAGATTGCAAGAGAGGGTTATAATTCTTTGCGTATTTTTTGGAGGCCGAGATGGAAGACTTTTTAATTGCAATTCCTGCAAGGATTTCATCTACAAGACTTCCTGAGAAACCTTTAAGGACTTTAAAAGGGAAACCTTTAATAGGTTGGGTTGTTGAAGCCTGTTTAAAGATTACAAAGAATGTCCTTGTTGCAACCGATGACGAGAAGATAAAGGAGGTTGCAGAAAACTTTGGAGCAAAAGCGGTTTTGACCAGTAAAAACCATAAAAGTGGAACAGACAGAATATTTGAAGCTGTAAAAGATTTACCTTTTAAATATATAGTAAACGTTCAAGGTGATGAACCTTTTGTAAAAAGTTTCCACGTTCTATCGATAGTTGATGCTTTAGAAAGGGGAGAACAATTTGCAACAATAGCGACACATTTTTCTCTTGAGGAAGAAGTAAAAGATCCAAACAATGTAAAAGTTGTAATAGACAGAAACTCTTATGCCATATACTTTTCTCGAAGTGTTATTCCCTTTCCAAGAGATGGTAAACTAACTGTGAGTAACTATTTAAAACACGTAGGAATATATGGCTATACCAAAGAAGCCTTAGAAAAGTTCGTTTCTTGGGACGAGGGTTTTTTGGAGAAAATTGAAAAACTTGAGCAGTTAAGAATTATTGAAAATGGTTGTAAGATTAAAGTTTCTATAGTAGAGGAACCTACTTTTGGAATAGATACAGAAGAGGATTTAAAGAAAGCTTTAGAGAAACTTGAAAAAGGAGAGGTCTAATGGCTTCAAAACTAATATTCATAACAGGTGGTGTCCTTTCTTCCATAGGTAAAGGAATTACAGCAGCATCCATTGGAACTCTTCTTGAAAGTAGAGGGTTAAAAGTTACCATCCAAAAACTTGACCCTTATCTTAACGTTGATGCTGGAACAATGAACCCTTACCAGCACGGAGAGGTTTACGTTACTGACGATGGGGCGGAAACCGATCTTGATCTTGGACACTACGAGCGTTTCACAAACGCTACAATGCAAAGAATAAACAACATAACCTCTGGACAAATTTACCAAGAGATAATCCAAAAAGAGAGAAAAGGAGAGTTCTTAGGAGGAACAGTTCAGGTAATTCCTCACGTTACAAATCTTATAAAAGAGAAGATAAAACAGCTTATGTCTTCTGATGTTGACGTTGTTATTGTTGAAGTTGGAGGAACTGTCGGGGATATAGAAGGATTACCTTTCTTAGAAGCAATAAGGCAACTTGGAACAGAAGTTGGAAAGAGTAATGCCATCTATATTCATGTTACTTATGTTCCTTACGTTAAGGCTGCTGGGGAATTAAAAACGAAACCAACCCAGCATTCCGTTAAAGAGTTAAGGGCTATCGGTATTCAGCCAGATATCATTGTTTGTAGAGCTGAACGTTCCATTCCTCAAAGCGTTAAAAGAAAGATAGCACTTTTTGCTAATTTAAAAGAATCTGAAATTATTACTGCAAAAGATGTTTCTACAATTTATGAAGTTCCTCTAATGCTTCAAAAAGAAAAAATTGATGAACTTATAATAGAAAAGCTTCAACTTCCCGTGTCTCAAGAAGCAAATCTTTCTGACTGGAAAGAAATTGTTAACAGGATAAAGAAACCTTCAAGAGGAACTGTAAGAATTGCTATTGTTGGAAAGTACATAGAACTTCCAGATGCTTATAAGAGCATAATAGAGTCTTTTGTTCACGCTGGAGCTTATAACGACGTTAAGGTTGAAATTAAGTGGGTAAGTGCTGAAGATCTTGATGAGAAAGAGCCGGAAGAATTTTTATCCGAGATTAGCGGTATTTTAGTTCCTGGTGGTTTTGGAGAGAGGGGAGTAGAAGGAAAGATAAAAGCTGTAAAGTTTGCAAGGGAAAATAAGATTCCTTTCTTTGGAATTTGTCTTGGAATGCAATGTGCCGTAATAGAGTTTGCAAGAAATGTTGCGGGATTAAAGGATGCGCACGGTAGAGGGTTCAGTTCTTCGACTCCTTATCCTGTAATAGACCTTATGGAGGATCAAAAGGGAGTAAAGGAAAAAGGCGGAACGATGAGACTTGGAGCATACCCTTGTGTTCTAAAAGAAGGAACTAAAGCTTTTGAAAGTTATGGAAAAAGGGAAATCTCCGAAAGACATAGGCATAGATACGAATTTAACAATCAATTTAGAGAAACCTTAGAAAAAGCAGGACTTGTGATAGCCGGAACTTCTCCTGATGGGAAGCTGGTTGAAGTTGTTGAAATAAAAGACCATCCTTGGTTTGTAGCGGTTCAGTTCCATCCAGAGTTTAAATCCCGTCCAAGAGATCCGCATCCATTATTTGTAAACTTTGTAAAGGCTGCTAAGGCTTTAGAGGAAAAGTTTGGAGGTTAAAGAACTTCCTGCTAAAGTATTGACGACCATCGGGATAGGTTCCTCCTATCCCGTTTTTTTTCCTAAAGATGTTAGCGAACTTAAATCCCTTTTGAAAAATGAAAAAGTCTTCGTAATTGGTGGTGGTTCAAACACCGTTTTACCGCCAAAGATTGAAAGTAAGCTTGTAAGCCTTAAACACTTTAAAAAGGTAGAATTTCGCGAAGATTCCATTTTGCTTGGTGCTGGAGTTTTGTTACGAGAAATTATTAAACTACAAATAAAAAAAGGATTCTCTCTATTTGAATTTTTAGCGGGCGTTCCAAAAGCTACAGTTGGAGGACTTGTTGCCCAAAATGCCGGAGCTTTCGGGAAGGAGATAAAAGAAAGACTTCTTGAAGTTATTTTTCTTGATTTAGAAACTTTTGAGATTGTTTCTCTAAAAGATTTTGAAAACTTTTCTTATAGGAGTTCTCCTTTTCCGGAAAAAGGAATAATTCTTGAAGCAAAGTTTAAGATAACGAGAAATAAAAAGGTGAAAGAGGAGATAAAGAGGTTTATTTTTACACGTCTTTCTAAACAACCTCCTTTTTTCGTAAGAACAAGCGGTTCTACATTTAAAAATCCTAAAGGTTTCTCTGCTGGAAAACTTTTAGATATGGCAGGATTTAAAGGTTTTAAAGTCGGGAAAGTAAAATTTTCAGAGTTCCACGCAAACTTTTGCATAAATGAAGGGGGAAGTTTTGAAGATTTTAAAACTCTCGTTGAACTTGCAAAAAAGAAAGTAAAAGAAAAGTTTAACGTGAACCTTGATCTTGAAGTTAAGATTCCTTCTTAAATTCTATTAAAGGTAATCCAGCTTCTTTGGCTATCTCTTTCGCGAGCCAATCGGGATATCCTTCTTTATATATTACTTTGGTTATTCCAGCGTTTATTAGCATTTTGGTACAGAGTGAACAAGGACAGTGGGTACAGTAAAGAATTGCTCCTTTGGTTGAAACTCCATGAAGGGCTGCTTGAATAATGGCGTTCTGTTCTGCGTGTAATCCTCTACAAAGTTCGTGTCTTTCTCCACTCGGGATCCCTAACTTTTCTCTAAGACATCCTACTTCATCAGGGTGTTTCAGTCCAGAAGGAGGTCCATTGTATCCTGTGGAAATAATTCTTTTATCCTTTACAAGAACTGCCCCAACTTTTCTTCTTAGGCAAGTGGATCGGGTAGAAACCATTTCTGCAATAGACATAAAGTATTCATCCCATGAAGGTCTTGGCATTCCTACCTCTTTAGCTTTTTTTTTAAATGAAAAGAACTTCTACTGTTTCTCCTTCTAATACTTTTCCTCTATTTTCTGGAACAACTGCTAAAGCTTTACACAAGGCCATAGAAGTGTAGTTTGAGGTTTGCTGACTTCCAGCATCTTTAACCTTAAGAACTCCATCTTCTGTGAAATAGTTAACTCTTATAAAATCTACTCTGCCTTCTTTCGATTTCAAAGGAGTAGTTGTTATAGCAGTCAAATAGTTGTTTTCAAAGTTCTTTAGACCTGCCATTTTTCTCACAGCTGGAAGTAAGAATTCGATAGCATTGACAAGCATCGCTGAAGGATATCCAGGAAGTCCAAAGAAAAGTGTTTCTTCCTTAACTCCAAATACTAGAGGTCTTCCTGGTCTTATATTTGTCATTGTAAATTTGACATCAAATCCTATCCTTTTAACCACTTCTTTAACAAAGTCATACTTTCCTTTGGAAACCCCTCCGGTTGTGACTAAAATGTCAACAGAAATTAAAGCTTTCTCAAAAAGTTCGATCATACTCTTTTTATCGTCTTCAGCAACTCCGAAATAGATAACATTCGCGAATTCTTCCAAAAGACCTTTTAAGATGTAGTAGTTTGAATTTCTAACAAACCCTTTCTTGTAAGTCTCAAAAGGTTCTAAAACTTCATTACCTGTAGTGATAATTCCAACAGTTGGTCTCTGATAAACCTTCACTTTATAGATACCAAGATTAGCCAAAAGCCCTACCTTTCTATAGTCAAGTCTTGTTCCTTTTTCAAGAACAAGTTCTCCTTTTTCTAGTTCACTTCCTTTAAAGTTTACAAGTGTTCCCTTTTCTACAGGAAAATCGACAATCACATATCCATTCTCTACTTTTACGTCTTCCACTCTTACCGCTGTATCTGCTCCGGTAGGTATTACTCCTCCCGTCATAACAAAGACAGCTTCTCCAATATCAACCTTTTTCTTATCCTCATCTCCTGCTGCAGTTTCTCCGACTATTTTTAGTTTTGCAGGAAGTTTTGCTAAAGATTTGTTGTTAAAGGCATATCCATCGATGGCGGATTTATCCTCATCAGGAATATTGCAAGGAGAGTAGATATCCTCTGCTAAGACTCTGTCGTAGGAATTTTCCAGAGTGATTACTTCTATAAATTTTCTTTTGCAGTTTTCGGTAATTATTCTTTTCGCTTCATTTCTCTTTGCTTTCACTTCTAACTCCTTTTAGGTCTATAATTAATAAAATTTTAAACCTTAATCAGGAGGGGGCAAAAAAATGGTTTAAAAGTGGCGAAGTTTTCTAACTTTGTCAACCTTACTCTTAACCTCAACAGTCAGGTGTAGCATCAATATCAGCGATTCTGACAATGAAAGATAACACCACTCAGGAAGTAATAGACACCTCTACTACAACTCTCCTGACAACTGTTAGCGGTGTAGTTGTAGACGGTTACTTAAAAAATGCAAGAGTGTGTCTTGACCTCAACAACAACAACAAAGAGTGTGATTTAGGAGAACCAACGGCAACAACTAAAGAAGGTGGAATATATACTTTAAATGTTCCTGCAGGTTTGGTTAACAAGTATCCAATAATTGCTGAAGTAATTGTAGGAGAAACAGTGGACGAGGACACTAACCAACCAGTTGACAAAGACGTTGTTCTTCAAGCACCTCCTGGGAAACCTGACATTGTTTTTTCTCTAACTACCTTAGTAGCTACAGAAATAGAGAAAAATCCAGCTTTAACGCTTGAACAGGCTGAACTTAAAGTAAAAGAACAGATGGGAGTTTCTTCCGATGTTTCTCTTTTAGGGGATTACGTTCAAAAGGAAAGTTATGATGATGAGTATAAAAAGTTTCACGAAGTAGCAAAGGTTGTTACAGAAGTTGTAGGTGAAATTCTTGATGACGTAGAAGATCAGGTTTCTGAGGACGAAAGGGATGCCCTTTTAGTAGCAGTTACAGATACTGTAAAAGATAAGCTTTCTACTATTGTTGAAACTGTTGAAGAAACTTTAACCGCTGACAACGGAACCAGCACAGAGAACGCTACTTTAGATACTGACGAAAACTTAGATGTTGATGCAATTGTTAGCCAAATTACATCTCAAGTTAACGCAACTGAAATAGTTAATAATGTAGACAACCTTGACCAACAGCTTGAAGTTGTAAATGATGCAGAGGTTTCTTCTGATGTTTTAGGTTTGATAGGAAAAACGTTCTACTATCTAAAAGAAAAAGATGATAATCCTGTAGTTGCGGCTATTAAATTTGACAGTTCTAACATTACAGGATACGGAGTTTACTTAACATACTTTACTTCTTTTGATGAGTTACTATCTCCAGAATACCAAAGATGGCAAGATCAAACAATTATTACAGAGGATGGAAAAATAATTGCCCATAGTGACTACGATGGAGATGTTAGAATAGACAGCGTTGCCGTAGTGGATTTAGCAGGAAAGACCTTAAAAGCTTCTCAAGTTTTTGAAGAGGGAATGAATGACTTAGAAGATGTAGGACTTTCTGACTTTAACATTACGTTTAACAGTGGAAAAGAATACATTCTATCTTTAACTGGACTTAAGCAAGAACCATCTGTAGTAGCAGCAAGTTTGACATTAGAAAGTGGAGATTGTCACCAACTTCCAGATGGAATAGAAGATGTTGAAGGATTTGTGAATTACTACTCCCGTGATAACAACATTAGTTGGGATTATGATGGTATTTCTACTCAATTCGATTCAGATGAAAAACTTTATGAACCTTCTGGGGCTTACGGTAGATATTGGTTTGAAACTGTAAATATTGGTAATCAGCCAGAAAAAGTTTTAATCCTTGATAGAGGAATTTATAACCATGGCTGGTGGGGAGAACTTTTAAGAATTGTCCAAGATAAGAATGGAACTTACTACTACTGCGTTACAGATTACAGATTTGAAGATAGTGTTATGACTTTCATTACGTTTGATGAAGATGCGATGTCGCAAATAATAGATACTCTAAAAAACGTAATTTCTACCTCTAACAATACTGATACAACTTCTACTTCTACCACTTCTGATTCTTCTGTTTCTTCTTCTATCACTACGTTAGACGAGGTCTACAAGAACTTAAGCATGGAGGATGTAATTTCCTTTATGAAAGAAAACGAAGGTAAACCTGTTTACATCAACGACGGCGACGGCTATGTAACGTGCACCCTTGAAACGGTTAAGGATAGTAATGAGAACATTGTTGGATACACTCTCACAAACTGTAACGACTCAAACTGGAACAGCAGCGGCACTTTTGAAGAAGACACCTACGGCTTGTATATTAAGGAAACTGACGGTGCTACTGACAGAATCTTTTACGTTGATGACACCACTCTGTGTGTAGATCCGAGTGATGGTGATAAGGTGTGTATCTCTACCACAATTCCCTATAGTGTGTCTGCAAATGAACTTGTAGGAAATTACATAGCTTCCTATACTTGGGAGAACGACGAAAATAAGTTGGTTCCCGAGTTTTGTGCTTATTTCAGTCCTTCGGATTCAGCACTGTATTTTGTAAGCTCTACATCTGAGATACTGTTAGCTAATTACAGTATAGATAACAACGTAGTTTCATATACTCCTGTAGATCCTGATTTTGATCCTCAGAAAACTACTTTAATCTATAAGATGGGTAATGGTATCTACTTTGTCAGAAATACTTTTGCAGACGATGTTAATGAGCATTTACTTCAAGTTGTTGACGAAGCCACCTGTAAGAGTATAAACGATTTCGTCGAAGAGGCAGACAACCTTTCAACAGAAACAACAAGCGTAGATACTTCCTCTCTAATCCCTTCTGATGCTGTAGAAACTACCTATGATGAATTGGTTGGAAAGACTTTGTATTCACCTGGAATGGACAACTATCAAATAGAATTGTCTGTTGTTAACTTTTTTGCAACAGACATCATACAAGTAACTGTAGATGATATACCAATTAGCAATATCTCTTCTATTAGCGATCTTTCACCAGATACAACGTGTAGCGTTTCTTTAGTTAACGGAATTTATGAAATTCAATGTCCAGATAGTGATGGAGCAAAAATTTTAGAGATTGAAAAACTGGATCTTACGGGTAAAACAATAACCCTCTTTGGCAGAGACTTTACATTTAGTGGTGGAACTGTTTATTACCTAACTTTTGAAGACATAAACGAAGAAGGTAATATAGAAACTAGCGTCTTACCATTCTTTGATGAAACAGCGATGAACGAGTTACTACCTCAGCTTAAAACTTTACAAGAAGAATTGGAAAATCAATTAGTCCTTTCCCAGTAAAATTTTTTTCAAATCGAGCCACCCTTTGGGGTGGCTTTCTCAATTTTTATTAAAATTACTAAGAAGATTTCAGAGGTAAATCTTAGGTGAAAAAATACCTTTTTATTTTTTCTACTGTTTTATTTATCCTTTTTTCTTGTGGCAAAGATGAAGAAATTTCTTCTCCTCCTCCACCTGAAGGTTTAACAGTAGTTGCTTCTAATGTTAGTGATTCTTTTGTTCCTTCTTATCTTTTTGTATCTGGACTTTCTCCAAAGCTTATCTGTGAAGAAGGGATATTTAATGCTGATAAGATTTCCAGAGAGGAGATTTTCTTTTCGGGGGAGAAATTTACTAACTGTACGCTAGTTTTTACTTCTGCTGAAGGAAGGATAGTCTATACGGGTCTTAACACTATAAGTGTAAATGGAAGTAGTAAGGTACAACTTAACTCTAATTTAAGTATATCTGTACTGGAAGGAAATATTCAACTATTTCCTTTAACTGACAATGACTCCAACGGAATAGCAGATATTTACGAAGGAAAGAAAATTTCCTTAGGTGGAATAGTAGATGATACCCCTTACGATAAAACAGTAATCATAGTTATGGAGGGAGACGATTTAGGAGCTCTTTCCCTTACTTCATTTTTAAAGAATAACTACAACGACCTTGTGGCAGGGCTTCAAGATAACCCTACTCAAAATACTAAATTTGTGGTTATCTGGGATGGTGAATGGAAAAGTGGACTTGATGGAAATTCCGACATTTTTGTTTTAGATCCCTCAAGTGGAAAAACTTTTCCGACTCTTGATTTTGATATCTCAAGTATCCTTTTTGAAGACGATCCTTACAACTACTACAAGAGTGGAGTGAGATTTTGGTTTTCACTCTCTGATAATCTTTCCAACCATTTAAAAGAACTTATAGAGATTGTTGTAAGAATGTATCCGGCTAAATCCTACGATCTTATTCTTTCTGATCATGGTGATGGTTGGACTAGTTTACCTACACCTACAACAAGAAGCGTTCTTTTTGAATACTTTACCGATGAAAGTTCTTCTGGGATAACTTGGCTTGGCACAAAACAGTTCGTAGAAACAGTTCTTTTACCTTTAAAGTCTGAAGGAGTAAACTTTGAACTTATTGGTTTTGATGAATGTTTGATGGGAGAGCTCTCCACCCTTTCTCTAATTTCTCCTTATGCAGAAGTTATTGTAGCCTCTCCAGAGTACGAACCAGGAGACGGTTGGGGTAAAGTTTACTACTACCTTCCTCTATGGTACGAAGCTATTGGTGATACTTGGAGTATTGCAAAAAGTATAGTTGACGGATATGTGGAGTATTACTCAGAAAATCCCATAATCACCAGCGGGTCTTATACAACCATAGGATTAACGGCAGTTAAAACTTCTGCAGTTGAAAACTTGAGAAGCAGTTTTGAAAATTTCGCACTAAGTTTAAAGGAAACGGCTCTAAATGAAATTTATACAGGAAGACTTTACAACTATTTTTACTCTCACTTTGAGAATGGAGATACAAACACCTATTTTGGAACCTTTTGGGCAGGTGATTCTACTGACTATAACTTTTCAGACGAGATAGCCAATAGACTCTATAACTGCACTAATCCATATTCTCTATTTACTGATGGAAATGGCGCTTATCACTGGTTTTACAGTGGTACTGATTACAATGGACTTGGTTTTGACCTCCTTTATACAGTTACAAGAATAGGGTTTACAGCAAGACTTTCAGAACTCGGCTACACAGTTGATACTATTTCCTATGGAGTAGTGCCTTATTTTGACTCTAACACCGTCCAGTCTGCTTTAGACTTTCTGAATACCTACACTACCGTCAAAGATTACGATCAGCTTTACACTAAGTATTTAACTCTCAACGGTGACGGAACTGTTAATTTCAATGTAACAGGTTCAGGTTTATCCATCATTTATCCTTATACTTCCTTGAACTATGATGAGCTTCCTAAATTGTCGTTACATAGTTACCTAAATTTCGTTGATAGTTATAACTCAACTCTTCCAAATTATACAGAGTTTGTTAGGGAAATTTTTGAAACTATGTCAAAAGCAGTGAATGGTTTGAATATCAATTAATTTATAATAAAGACCCAAAAAATTAGGAGGAAGAATGAAAAATAAAAAAATTTTGCTTTTTGCTTTTTTGGGTATAACATCTTTTCTATCTCCAGCTGTGTCTTTTGCAGATGTGGAAAAAGTTTGTAGTTGCAATCAGCTTGGGAGTAATTATTGGTGTGGGATGGGAGATACTCCTGATAAAGCAAAAGAAGAGCTGGCAAAGAATATTTATACGTTCGTTGACTCTAAGTCTTCAAAAATTATAAATGGAGAAAATGGAAAATACACAGGAAAATTTAATCAAAATACACTTATCTCTACTACTGCTATTGTTGGAAATTTAGAAACCAATAGCTGTAACGGCACTTATGTAACTTTTATAAGAAAAGATAAATATAGGAAATTGATAGAAAGCAGCTTTAAAACTGAACTTACAAAAGTAGATACAACTAACGATATTGATGAGCTTTTAAAGATAAGAAGAAGACTTTCTACACTTTACACCGTTGCAAGTTTAGTTGGTGCAAACGTTGGAGAAGATAAATTTAAAGATACAGTAACAAGAATAGATAAAAAAATAGAAAAGATTAAGATAGAAAAGGTAGAGAGCTTTATAAAAACTATTCGTTCGAGGATAAAGGAAGACGAAAACAAACTTCGCGAAAACAGAATAGATTATTCGGAATTTAGCGAGGAAGTTGAAGATGCTATTTCTCAGTTAAGAGAAAAAGCAAGAGAATTTGAAGGTTGTAAAGCCTGTGAAAGGAGATTTGATAGGGCAATAAGTGAGATTCTTTCAATAAAGGAGAAAGTTTTTGATACTCTACCTGCTTCTATAAGAATTATTGTTGTAGAAGGAAATGGAATCGTATTTATAGATGGTAAAAGAAAAAACTCAATTGAAGGTGAGCCGCAAGAAAAATTACATATTATTAAGGTAAAGGGATACAATGGCTACGAAACTAGGATATTTAAAGTTCGCTCGAAAAAAGGGAGAACAATAACAAAAGAAATTCGCTTGTGGAAGTTAGATAAAGTTTTCCACCGCAGAATAAAGCTCGGATATAGAACTCCTTATAACATTTTCTTTGCCTCTTACCAAAAATTCTATTCTTTGAGAAATCCAATTTTTAAAGCTTTTGTTGGAACATCTTTGGGTTATAGTCATGACCATTACGGTTTTGAAACTGAAACTACTGTAGGTTTAAAAGTATATAGGAGAAATGAAGAAGAATTCCTTTTCATGGTTGGAAATAACCTTTTATCTTTCTCTCTTGGAGCATCTCTCGGTTACTACGGATTTAACGATAAAGAAAACAGAAGTTATTGGTTCTTAAGACCTTTTGTTTCAACTGAGCTTGATTTTAACTACTACTTTGGAATTGAGTTAAAAGGTTTTTATCAAAAGATTCTTAGTAAGGATGATGGATTTAAACCTGACAGATTTGGAGTTTCGACCTCTTTAAACTTTTACTTTTAAAAAAGTAGGGGGAGTAGCCTTTCCCCCTTTCTTAAGGTCTTCCGAAAGGACATATTGGAAATACACATACTTGACAGTTATGGCATAATCCCCCGTGGCACTTTGCAACAACTTCCTCTCTTGTTATTACATCACCTATTAAAAGTCGTGGAAGCCAGATATCAAAAGAAGTAGCTTTAAAAAAGAGTGCTGCTGCCGGGACTGCCACAATAGGTTTACCGTTTAACCATCCCATACTGAGCATATTTCCCGGTTGAATAGGATTTCCCCTTATGAAGTTTTCCACTCCTGCTTCTTTTACAGCCTTATAAGTTACATCATCTGGATCAACAGAAGTTCCACCTGTTAAAACTACCATATCGTATTTGCTAGCAAACTCTTTAATTTTCTGTTTTATCTGTTCTTTATCATCCGGTAGGATTATCTTTTCTTCTACCTTTGCTTTGAAGAATTCAAGCTTTGGTTTCAGTCTATCATAGAACTTCTCTTTTATCCTTCCGTAGTAAACTTCATTTCCAGTAATGATAATTCCAACCTTTTTTTCAGTGAAAGGAACAACTCTAATAATTCCACCTTTTACAATGTTTATAGCCCTTTCTATTTCTTCTTTTTTTGCTATTAACGAAATTATCCTTACAGCAGCTAATTTGTCTCCTTCCTTTACGTACATATTGTTGTGAATGGTTGGACATGAAGGTTCCCCAACCGAGTTAAAAGCTATAAGCTTTTCAACGTCTATCTTCACAACTCCGAAAACCTTAGAGTATATGTTTATCTTTCCTTCTTTTGGTTCTTTATCTCTATAGGTGTTTTCTCCCATTAAAGCATCAGCAAGCAAAATTGCTGCTTCGTCTTCATGGATTTCATCTTTCGATAGTTCCAATACGTATATATAGTCTTTACCAAGTTTTTTAAGCTTTTCAACATCTTCTTCTCTTATTATGTGTCCTTTTTTAAAAACTCTTCCTTTAAAATTTCTGTCAAGATCAACTTCTGTAATGTCATGAACTAAAATCATTCCAACCGCTTCTTCAACTTTTACTTTTCTTTTCATACGTCCTCCTTAATAACTGGCATAAAATCTGCGCAAAGGTAGAAAGTAGCTGTTCTCCCTTCTTCTATTATAAAGTTTGGAGAAAGTGAAGATGGAATAGATAACTCTACTTCCTCTCCAAGGTCTATAACAATTTTTGTAATTTCCCGCCTAAACTCAATCTTTTTAACGAGTGCTGTTAATTTAGTAGATTCGGCAGTTGGACTTAAAGCAAGAGAAAAGGGAAGAATAGATACAAGGACTTTATCATGAGCTTTCAAGTTTTCGTCTCTTTTGCATTTAAGGATAAATCCCTTTTCGGTTTTTACAAAAACGTATTTCTTTTCTATCTTTAGGACTTCTCCTTTGAGAAAACTTCTGTGTCCCAGAAGTCTTGCGACTTTCTCATTTTTTGGACTCATAAAAACTTCAAAGGGCTTTTCAACTTGAACAACTTTTCCTTTATCCATTACTACCATAAAGTCTGCCAGTTCAAAAACTTCGTCTATGTCGTGGCTTACTAAGATAATTGGTATTTCAAAAATCTTTTGGATTTCCTTTATCTCCTCATAAAGAGAAAGCTTTAGACTTTTATGGAGGGCAGAAAAAGGTTCATCAAGAAGAAGAATTTTGGGTTTGGTTGCAAGGGCCCTTGCTAAGGCAACCCTTTGTTTCTGACCACCGGATATCTCAGAAGGATACTTATCTTTAACAGAATCTATTTCAAGAATTTCCAAAAGTCTTTCTATAAGTTTTTCATCTTTACTGCTGTAACGTATGTTCTCTATAACGGTCATATGGGGAAAGAGGGCATAGTCCTGAAAGAGGTAACCGACCCTCCTCTTCTGGGGCGGGAGGTTAATTCTCCTTTCAGAGTCAAAGAAGAGCTCTCCGTTAACCTCTATTCTCCCTTCATCCGGCTCTATAAGACCTGCCACTGCCTGAAGTGTGAGGCTCTTCCCAGAACCGGAAGGGGCAAAGAGGGCAGTTATTCTGGCTTCAGAATGAAAACCTACATCTAAGGAAAAATCTTTTAGTTTTTTCCTAACAGAAACGGTTAACATGGCTCTATCCTTACCTTAATATCTGCAGGTTTCCCAAAATAGGCACAGGTTAGAACTACGATATCAACTCCGGTAGAAGCATAGAGTTTGATATTTTGTTCATTTATGCCACCAGCGTCAGCCACTTTTGCAAAAGGAACATTCTCCCTTTTAAACTCTACAACTTTCCTGACATCTTCTACCGAGAACTTATCAAGCTGAACCACATCAACTCCAGCTTCCAGAGCCATAAAAGCCTCTTCTACCGAGTTCACTTCTACTGTGATTTTTTTCTCTGGAATTCTCTTCTTTAAAGACTGGAGCTCCTTCAAGAAATTCTCCAGACCACCAAAGAACTTTAAATGCTGTTCAAAAATCAGAACGGTTTCAGAAAGTCCTAACCGGTGGGGGAGAGCTCCTCCAGCAAGAATTCCTTTTATGCAAATTTTCTTGGAAAGAGGAAAAGTTTTTCTCGTTGTAACAACTTCAACATCAGGATTAACACTTTTGGCAAGGTCAACTAAATTTTTAGTTCTAGTAGCTATTCCCGATGCGTACTCCAAAATGTTTTGCGTTACTTTCCAGACTTTGTGAAGTACTTCAGCTTTTCCTCTTGCCCTTAGTAAAACCTCACCTGCCGAAGCCAACGTTCCGCTGGGAACAGACTCAAGAACTTTTGCCCCAAACTTTTCAAGTATTCTCCTACACTCCTCAGTTCCACAAACTACTATTTCGTGCCTTGAAGAATAAGTTATCTCTCCCTCCTTATCTCCAATTCCAAGAACGAAGGTTGTTAAATCAAAGTAAGGAACATCATCCTCAACAAGTCTATCAATTTCACTTTCAGTAAAAACTACCATCTCTTCTCTCCCTGGGTCAGTCTGTTTATCAGGTAGATAATTGCAATGGAAATCACAGCCGTAATTGCAGTCAGGATGTTGGCTTTCTGGAAATCTCCTCCTGAAACAGCACTGTATATTTCAAGGGGAATCGTATTTGTCTTGAAAGGAATGTTCCCTGCAAGCATAAGGGTTGCTCCAAACTCTCCAAGAGCCCTTGCAAAGGAGAGAATAAGTGCTGCAACAATACCCTTCTTTGCAAGTGGGAGGACGATTTTTAAAAAGGTCTGGAGCTCACCCTTTCCGAGAGTATAGGAAACCTTTATAAGATTCCTGTCAACAGCTTCAATTGCTGCCCTTGAACTTTTGACGAAAATTGGAAAAGCAGCAACAGAAGCGGCAACAACAGCCCCATACCAGGTGAAGACAATGCCTGTGTGAAAGAGTTTGTAGAGGAAAGCGCCGATAATGCCGTTTTTTCCAAGAATGAGAAGAAGTAGATAGCCTGTAACTGTCGGTGGAAAGACAAGGGGAAGAGTAACAAGAGCATCAATTAGATTTTTAAGTGGAAAGCTCCTTGTTGCAAGAAAGTAAGAAACGGGGAGGCCGAAGAGGAAGACGAGAAGAGAAGAGAGAGTTGCAACTTTCAGCGAGAGTTTTATTGAAAAAAGAGCTTGAGGATCCATCATTTACCTACCCTCATTGACTTTAAAGAAACCAAACTTTCCAAACTCTTTTCCATCTTGAGAAAGCAGGAATTCTTCAAACTCCCTACCAAGGTTCTTTTTCTGTGAAGAATTAACTAAACCCACGTAGAACATTATTGGTCTGTGTGAACTTTCTGGAAAGACTTCTATGAGTTTCAACCTATCTTTAAATTTCATATAGTCAGAGTAGTAAATAATTCCTGCATCTGCATTTCCTGTTACAACCCAGATTGTTATTTGCCTCACAGTTGGTGCAAACACTAACTTTTCCTTAACTTTTTCGTAAAGACCGAGGTTTTTTAAAGTTTCCAGAGCATACTTACCAACAGGAGCAAGCTTGTCACCTACAGCTATCTTCTCTGCTTCTTCTAAGGAGGTTACTTTTGAATTCTTAGGAACAACAAGAACCAACTTTGTCTTGGCAAAAGGTAAGGCACTCTCCTTATCTACAACTCCCTTTTTGACTAAGTAGTCCATCCAGAACTTTGAAGCGGAAATGTAAACATCAGCTGGAGCTCCAGCTTCTATCTGCCTTGCAAGTTTTCCAGAAGATGAGAAGTTGAAAATTAATCTGTTACCCGTTTGTTTCTCAAACCTGTCCCCGATCTCAGAAACAAGTTCTCTTGTCCCCATTGCAGCAGAAATGGAGATCTCTGCAGCGAAACTGTTTGAAAACATAAAGGTTATAATAAACATAAACACAGTTAAGATCAGACGCATAGTTCTCCTCCTTTTGCATTCATGGTTTTGAAAATGGGAGGTGCCTTGGGCACCTCCCTCTTATTTAAAAGAGAAGTTGGAATTCAGTTACAAACAGGTTGTTAGCAATTTCGTCTCCGTGTCTCTCATTTGCCCAGATATAAGCTGACCTAACTGCAGCCTGCCAGCCATTTAAGAGGTAGTAAAAACCAACACTTGTGTAATCAACATCGTTCTTATCGTCAACATTGTCGTTTGGATCAAGCCAGGAATACCTTCCTACAAGGTGTAATCCTTTGATGGTAGGCACTGCATAATCTCCTTGAATGTAAAAACCTTTCGCATTCCCAAGGTTTACAGGATTACCACTGCTGTCTTTTGCATCTGTTGGATTGTCGTAGAGGTATCCTCCCTCAAAAGCTAAACCTAAGGGTTTTATATCAAGTCTCGTTTCAACATCAAAGAGATTTCTCTTTACAACAGAGGCTCCATAAGCTGTATAGACAAGTTTGGAGTATCTGTCGTAACCTGTTTCGTATCCAGCTCTAACTCTCCATCTGAAATCTTCATTGTTGACTGGTACTGTATCAACTGCAAAGGTGTAGAGATATTTCTTATCCTTGTTATAAATCTTATCGTTAGAGCTCCATCCTTCTCCATTGAGGATAGAAGCAGCAAACTTCAAGTTCTTTAAAGGAACGTAAGTTGCTGCTATACCAACATTTCTCCAGACAGGAGCAATTTTGTTAACCGTGATGGGTCTTTCGGGAAACCAGAGAGTTGTTCCTGATTTCAGGTAGGACATAGAAAGGGGAACTTTAAACTGTCCCATTTTTAAAGAGATAGGAATTGAGTCAAACTTGTAGTCAACGTAAGCATCCCAGCGTTCTACGTTACTTCCCCTGTCAGATCTGATGTGAATCATATAACCAGTGTTGTCGTTTAGTTTTCCGTGGAATCTGACTCTTGCCTTTCTAATAAGGAATCCATTTCCTGGGTCGCCGTATATAGTTTTTTCACCTTCATCTAAATCTTCGGCTTGAGAGAACCTGAAGAGGACTCTTCCATCAACCTGAAGCTTTTCTGTCCTCTTACGGGGTGTTACCGTGTAGCCCGATTTCTTGAGGAGACTTTTTAGCTTTTTGTTTTCTTCCTCAAGCTGGCTGACTTTTTGCTCCAGTTGTTGGAGCTTTTGGAGGATTTCTTCGTTTGAGACTTCCTTAGCAAAACCTTGAGAAGAGAGAAGAACGAGACTCAGAGCGAATAAGCTCTTCCTCATCCTAAAACCTCCTCCTAAAATAATTAAGGGGCCAGCCCCGGATTGGAACTGGCCCCTTAAACTGCAAGTTCTTTGGGTTCCTTTCCAATCCGGGAGGCATGCCCGTTTCCAGACATACCCTATCGGTCTGACCCCATAGGCTTAAAGCCCTTAGGCAGTCAGACTCGGAACCCAGGGTTAATTCTAACATACACTTTTCAAAATTAGTAAACCATCTCCAACAGGAACAAGGAAACTTTCAAAATTTGGATACTCTTTTATATCTTCCAAGAACTTCTTTAAAAGGTTTATGGAACGAACATACTTTTGAGGAACATCATCGGTAGCTACATAACCTCTAAAAAGAACATTATCAAAGATAACTATTCCTTTTTCTGTAAGGAGTGCCTGAACTTTGTAGTTAAAAAAGACGTATTCAGACTTTCCAACATCTACAAAAATGAGGTCAAACTTTTCATCTTCCGCTAAGAATTTCCTTACAACGTCAAATGCATCTTCTTCCAAAATCTCTATATAAGCTTTCGCTTTTTCGAAAAATCTTCTTGCAATTTCCGTTCTTTTCCTGTTTACATCTACCGTTGTTATTTGGCTTTTTTTGTTTGCAAAGAACATATGTAAGGTGCTATAACCTATCCCAGTTCCTATTTCAAGGATTTTCTTTGGTTTTAAAGCAGAAACTAAAAACCTTAAAAGAATTGCTGAAGAGGGAAGAAGTATTGGGACTTTATTTTCCTTAGCAAACTCTTCTATTTCCAAAAAGATTGGTTCCCGCTTGAAAAATTCTTGAACAAAAAACTCAATAGGTTCAGGTATTATTTCACTTAAATTTTTCCACCTTTTAAACTCCACCTTTACTCCCAATGATCTCCAAACTTAACGGTAGCAGTTAAGGGTACAGAAAGTCTGACAACGTTTTCCATTGTGTCTTTCGTTGTTCTTATAACTTCTTCCAAAGATTCTTCTGGTGTTTCAATGATTATCTCGTCGTGAACTTGTAAGGTCATATGGGCTTTAAGAGATTTCAGCTTTTTATATAGTTCTACCATTGCAAGTTTCATTATATCGGCGGCTGTCCCTTGAATTTTGGCGTTCACTGCTGCCCTCTCTCCAAAGCTTCTTATATTATGGTTAGATGATTTAAGCTCAGGTAATGGTCTAATCCTTCCAAAAAGGGTCTTTACATAACCTTTCTCGTAAGCCTCTTTTAAAGTTTCTTCTATGTATTCTCTAACCTTTAGAAACTTTTTAAAATATCTTTCTATATATTCTTTAGCTTCTTCTACTGAAATCTTTAAGCGTTCCGATAAACCGTATGGAGTCATACCGTATATGATTCCAAAGTTAACAGTTTTAGCAACCCTTCTAAGCTTTTCGTCAACCTTACTTTCCGGAACCCCAAAAAGATGAACAGCGGTTTCTGTATGAATGTCCTTTCCTTCTTTAAAGGCCAAAATCAGTTTTTCATCTTCTGAAAGGTGTGCCAGAACTCTTAACTCTATCTGGGAATAGTCTGCCCAAACCAGTTTAAAACCGTGAGGGGCAATAACCGAATATCTTATCTTCTTTGAAAGGTCACTAGCCGTGGAAAGATTTTGAAGGTTGGGCGAGTGAGTTGAAAGCCTTCCTGTTGCTGTACTTGTTTGTAAAAACTTTGTATGAACCCGTCCATCTTCATCCATAAACTTAATAATTCCTTTAACGAAAGTACTGTTTAACTTTGAAAGTTTCCTGTGTTCCAGTATTAGCTTAGCTATTTCTTCTCCTTGAAGTGCTAATTTTTCAAGAGTTTCAGCATCTACCGAATAACCGGTTTTAGTTTTTTTGAAAGACTTCAATCCTAATTTCTCAAAAAGGATTCTGGATAACTCTTTTGTTGAGTTTAAGTTAAACCTTTCTCCTGCAAGGAGGAAAATCTTCTCTTCTATCTTTTGGGCTTCTTGCGAGAGCTCTTTTCCAAACTTTAAGAGGTAATCTTTATCAAACAAAACTCCCCTTTCTTCCATCTTGTAAAGGACAAAAGACAGAGGATGTTCTATTTTCTTGTAAAGTTTTTCTAAACCTTTCTCTTTTAGTTCTTTTAAGATCTTTTTTCCAATAGTTACAGTATAATGGGAATAATCTCTGACGTTTTCCATATCTGTAATTTCTAGTCTTTCTTCCAAAATCTCTTTTGCAGAATATCCCTTTTTCAAAGGATTTATTAGATATTCACATAAAGAAAGGTCTACAAAAGGAAAATCTTTTATCTTTTCTCCAAATTCGTGGTAAAGTTTTTTTAAATCAAAAGTATAGATAACTCCTCTTCTTGGTAAAAACTCTAAAATCTCGTCTTTCTTGAGGAGAGAGTAGCCATCGGAAGTAGCAACTATAAGTTCTCCATCGTAAATGACAACAACTTCAGAAGAAGAAAAAAGATCTTTTGGAAAGATTTTCTCTTTTAACTTTTCTTTTGGAATCTCTTTACTCTTTTCAAGCTTTTCCTTTCCAAGCTCAATATCTGGAAAGAGTTTTTTAAGTTCAGATAGAATACTTTTCATCTCGAGTTCTTTTAAGATTTCACCAAGGCATTCTCCGTTTGGGATTTGTAGCTCTAAGTCTTGTAGAGAAACATCAATTGGAACATCTGTCTCTATTTTTGCAAGCGTTTTACTTAAAAAGGCTTGCTCCTTATATTTTTCTAAGAGCTCTTTTTTCTTTTTTGTTAGTTTATCAAGATTTTCATAAAGATTTTCAAGAGTTTTAAATTCTAAAATGAACTTTTTAGCCGTTTTTTCGCCAATTCCCGGAACTCCCGGAATGTTGTCTATAGAATCTCCTGAAAGACCAAAAAGGTCTGGAAGTTGGGAGGGTTCCATTTCATACTCTTTTTTAAATGTTTCAAGGTCGTAAAGTTTTTTTTCCTTAGTTTGTGGATTTACCGAAAGCACTGAAATATTTTCGTCAATAAGCTGTCTTATGTCTTTGTCGGGAGTGATTATTACAACTTTGATACGGGCTTTAGAAAGTTTTTTAGCCACAGTTCCAAGAACGTCATCGGCTTCAAATCCTTCTTTTTCCAAAACTTTGGCTCCGAAACATTCCAAGAATTTTTTAATGTAAGGTAGTTGCACTTTAAAATTATCGGGCGCCTTTTTTCTGTTTGCTTTATAGTCTTTAAAAATCTTGCTCCTAAAAGTTTTTTTCTTAACAT
>JBDOLX010000109.1:0-6490 GCA_039832905.1 Desulfurobacteriaceae bacterium
CCGAATAGTTTAGGCGGTTATTCCACTTAGGATAGGAAAAAGAAAGGGAAAGATTAACTTCCTTGTTCATAACATAATATTTTTTATAATTGTAACCCAAAGTCAGTCTATAAAAGATAATCTTCTCTCTGGAAGTGCCAAAGTCAAAAGCAAAGTAGTCTGCCTTTAGTAGATTTAGCTTAAGTTCTGTAAAAAGAAATGCGAAAAAACTTATTCTCCATATAACATTTTCGTTTATATCATAAGCCCTAACATGTGCAGGAAAGAAACAAATACAGAAGAAAAAAGGAAAAAATTTTTCGTAGATTCATTGATCTTTCTTCCTTTTCTCCTCTAAAAGTTTTTGAAGTTCTTCTTTTGAGAAAAAGTACTCTTCACTACAGAAATTACACTTGATACTTACTCCACCTTCCTTTATAAGTTCTTCTATTTCACTTTCAGGAAATGCCAGAATTCCTCCTTCTGCTACTTCTTTGGAACATTTACACTTGAACGAAAGCTCTTTTAGAGCAAGAAGGTTTGGAGTAAAACCTTCAAAAAGCATTTCCACAATATCTTCAGGCCTTTTACCTTCCTTTATTAAGGAGCTCACAGGAGGTATCTTCTTTACGTTTTTCTCCAATGTTTCTATTGCTTTTTCTGTAGCTCCCGGAAGTGGCTGAACTAAAAAACCTCCAGCTGCTTCTACTTTTCCTGTTTCTCCAACAAGAACACCTATAGAAACAGCACTTGGAATCTGTTCAGATTTTAAAAGATAGTAAGCAATATCTTCTGCTATTTCTCCAGAAACCAAGGGAACGGTACTCTCATATGGAGTTCCAAATCCAAAATCTTTTACAACAGTTAAAGTTCCACTTCCAACAGCTTTTGCAATGTCAAATTTTTTCTTTCCATCTACTTCTTTTACGAAGGTTGGAACATCAGGATTTTGGACAAAACCTCTTACTTCACCTTTAGCGTTTGCTTCAGCTACAACAAGACCTATTGGCCCATTCCCTTCTATCCTTAAAAGAATCCTTTGTTCGGTTCCATGTTTAAGTAAAGAAGTAAGAAGTATTACTCCTGTTAACGCTCTTCCTAAAACTGCAGTAGCAATTGGAGAGGTCTTGTGTTTTAACCTTGCAATTTCACAAAGATTGGTTGTTCTTACAACAAGAGTTCTTAAAGCATCTTTCTTAGGAACAGCAATTACTCCGTAATCTCTATCTAGAAAATAGTTTTTTAAATCATCCTTTACAGAAGAGGTAAGCTCTTTCATAAGTTTTTCTCTATTTTCCATTTTTCCTCCAAAAGTTTTACCTTTGTTTTACAATCTCTAACTTCTCAAGGTCGAAAACCATGTTATCGTGAGCTGCTATAACATTTACGTTCGTTTTTCTTGCTATATCAAAAGCAACTTCCCAAGACTTTCCATCAAGCATAGTTCTCCCAAAGTGAGTAAGAATAGCAACCTTTGGCTTTATTTCTCCTATAATCCTTTCTGCATCAACAGCTGATAGGTGAGGTATCTTTGGATTTGGATCCTTCATCGTAACGTTAAGGATTAACAAATTTTCAGCAATTTTGTATTCTTTTAGAAGTTCATCAAAGTATGCTGTATCTGAGATGTAAGCTATCTTCTTTTTCCACAAGAAAATAACTCCATAAGTTTCAACTCCGTGAACGTTTCGAATAGGAAATAAAACTTTTAACTTTTCACTCAACTCATAAGTCAATCCTTCTTTTATTACTACCGTTTTCTCTATATTTCCTCGAGTAAATTGAAGAACAACCGGATCTTCATCTACAGCATCTTTGGGACAGAAGAGGATTCCTCTTTTTTTCTTTCCCCCAAGGGTCATAGATTCCAAAATATGGTTAACATCCGCACAGTGGTCTAAGTGCCTGTGGGAAAGAATAACTACATCTACCCAGTGGGGCTCTAACCCCTTCTTGTGAGAATGGATAAAAGCTCCAGGGCCGGGATCAACGTGAATATTCAATCCATCAAAATTAAACCAAAGTCCTCCTGCTTGTCTCTGAAAACCAAAAGCTACATAACGGGCACCTGCGGTACCAAGAAAGACGAGTTTGTTTAAAACGGTTTCTTTTGTCAGCTTCAAGCTATGCAAATTCCTCTCTTACTCGTCTTTATGAACTCAAGTAGTTCCTTAACGCAAAGGTATTCTCCAAACTTTTCTTCCACTTCCTTCAAAGAAACTCGGAACGGTAATTCTCCCTTAAAGATAGTATCAAAGGCTTTAGATAAAGCTTTTATTTCCTCTTTTGAGAAACCTCTCCTTTTCAGACCCACTATGTTTATTCCTTCAAGCTTTGCTCTATTACCGGAAGCTAAAGTAAACGGTGGAACGTCTCTATGAACCGCAGAAGCTCCGCCTATCATAGCATGCTTTCCAATTCTTACAAACTGATGGACACCAGTCAATCCACCAATTATGGCAAAATCTTCAACTATTACATGCCCTGCAAGCTGAACCCCATTAGCGACAATAACATTGTTCCCTATATGGCAATCGTGGGCAACATGGGAATAGGCCATTAATAGAACGTTGTCTCCTATCTTTGTAACCATTCCACCGCCTTCCGTTCCACGGTGAATAGTTACATATTCCCTTATTTTCACTCTATTACCAATAATTACTTTTGAAGGTTCCCCTCTATACTTAAGATCCTGCGGTTCTACACCTATAGTAGCTCCAAAGATAAGACATTCTTCTCCTATTGTTGTATCACCCTCTATTACTGCTCCTTGTTTTACAACAGTGTTTTTCCCAATTTTTACATTGCTTCCTATATATGAAAAGGCTTCAACAACTACCCCTTCGTCAAGTTCTGCTCCTTTCTCAACAACGGCAGTAGGATGGATCTTGACCATTACTTCCTCGCAATCATTGCCATAATTTCTGCTTCACAAACCAAATCTTCTCCAACAAAAGCTTTTCCAAGCATTTTAGAAAGTTTTTTCTTAATGGTAGTAGGTTCTAAAACAAACTTTACAGTATCTCCGGGTCTTACAGGCTTTCTAAAACGGGCTTTATCTATTCCCATAAAGTAGATGACGTACTCTTCAGGATCTATGTCAAAAGATTTAAACATAAGAACACAACCGACTTGAGCCATTGCCTCAACAAGAAGAACTCCCGGCATTATTGGATGTCCCGGAAAATGCCCTTGAAAGAAGGGCTCATTCATAGTTACGTTTTTAATTCCAACTATTCTCTTTTTTGGTTCAAACTCAATAATTTTATCTACAAGGAGAAATGGGTACCTGTGAGGAATTATCTTCATAATTTCCATTACGTCCATTACCATAAGTTAACCCTCCACCTTTCTTAAGAGAACAACAGCTTTTGCTGAGATACCTTCTCCTCGCCCTTCAAATCCCAATTTTTCTGTAGTTGTTGCCTTCACCGAAACATTGTCAACTGGGATATTTAAAACGTCTGCTATATTTTCTCTCATCTTCTCCTTGTAAGGAGAAAGTTTAGGCCTTTGGGCTACTACTACAGAATCAACATTTGCAACCTGAAAACCTAAACTTTTAGCCTTTTCATTTACTTCCTTTAAAAGAATCAAACTGGAAATTCCTTTGAACTTCTCATCTGTATCTGGAAAGTGTTCTCCTATATCTCCTAAAGCCAATGCCCCTAAAATAGCATCACATATTGCATGGACAAGAACATCAGCATCAGAATGCCCTTTAAGTCCCTTTTCAAAGGGAATCTCTACCCCGCCAATAATGAGTTTACAACCTTCCTCTAACCTATGGACGTCATAACCTATGCCAACTCTAAACATTAAGCCAACCTACTCTTTATTAGCTTTTCTATTTCCTCTCTTATGACTTTTTCTGCAATTTCAGGAACAACCTCCCAAACGATTTCACGAATAACTTCTTCTACTTTAGATCTAACTTCGTCTTCACTTATGTTTAGCACTGAAGCTGAAGTTGATATTTCATTTTTAACAGGAACAGAATCCTTTGGCTGCAAGTCAGTTTGAGGCTGGGATTGAGGTTGGGGTTCAGGCTGTGGTTGAACTTGCTGTGCCTGCTGAAAGTCAAGAGATGCTTGAGGTTCTATTTGCTGAGGCTGAGAAACAGCTTGAGGCTCAACTTGAGGAATTTCTTGAGGTAAAGAAGGTTCCACACTTGAAACAGGTTCCACAGTAGGTTCTAAAGAAGGTGTCTCCTGAGATGCGGGTTCTATAGTAGGGATTGATTGTGGTTCTGATGACTCAATCTCTACTGGCTGAAGATCTACTGGTTGAGGTTGAAGTTGAGTAGGCTCAGGATCTACTGGTTGTATTTCTAACGCCTGAGTTGAAAAGGTCTCAGCAGGTTCAATAGAAATGGCAGCTGTTTCAGGCTCTACTGGAGTAATAGAAGTACTAGAAACGCTAGGAGTAACTTGAGGTTGTGACATTGCTTTTTCCACAGCAGACAGAAGTTCATCTACTGTGAAAGGCTTCTTTAGAGGAATAGCCCCTAGAGAAGATATTTTAGCTTCATCAAACTCCTCTTTATCATAACCTATAACTACTATAGGAACTTTCCCTTGCACCTGAGATATAACGTCATACGCTGTTCCATCTTGCAAAGAAACGTCAAGGATTAAAACATTTGGACTTTCAGAAGAAACCTTACTTATAGTTTCACTTACAGTATAGGAGTGTTCCACATCAAAGTTTCTTCTTCCAAGCACCATATCGATTAACATGTGCCAGTTTTTCTTGTCATCAGCAAAAAGCACTTTCATCTCTTAACCCCTTCTAGTTCTTTTTTTATACCTGTAAGAACAACAACAAGCTCTTTAGAAGTAATTGCTTGCTTATCAAGATCTTTCAAGAACTCATCCTTATCTTTTTCTTTTAGAAGAGACGCCAGTGCAAGAAGTTCATCTTTCACAGCCCTTGCATTTAGCTCTTTAGCTAACCTTATTGCAGAATCTACGGAATCTATCAAAAACTCTACTTCAAGTGGTGCTTTCTGGGGTTGAGGTGCAGAAGGTTTAGTTTTCTCTTTTTCCTTTTTCATAGCTAAAGCCTGAAGATCAGCTCTAACGATTGTGAGGTTATCGTTAATCTTTGTTAAGATCGATTTATCTATGTTTGGTAAAGAGATCTCCAAACTCCTTAAGGATTCGAGAGCTTTCTCAAATGCTAGCAAACTTCCCGGTGAAAGACCTACCTTCTGGAGTTCACTTTTTAGGCTTTCAATTTCGCTTATAAATTTTTCTATTTCGCTTTTTACCTGAGCTATACTATTTTCTGTAATCTGAGAAAGCAGATTTTTAACTTCACTTTGTAAACTCTGTAACTTAGTAGAAAAGTTTGACAATTTCTTTTCAAGCATAAGTTTTAACTCAGCAGAATCGTCTTTATTTTCTTGTCCTTTACAGGAGAACTTACCAATAAAAAAACCTATTATCATACCAAGAACACCAAAACTAACAGCTACTCCGAGAGTAACTACCCCCAAATCCATTTTATCCTCCATTTTGTAATTCTAAAGAAAGTATATCGTAAATTCTACTTATTGGTAAACCCATAACATTAAAGAAATCTCCTTCTATTCTTTCTATAAAAATTGCCCCTATTCCCTGAATTCCGTAAGCACCTGCTTTATCAAGAGGTTCTTTTGTTGAGACATACCACTCTATTTCAGAAGTTGTAAGTCTTTTAAATTTAACTTTACTTTCCTCAAAAGATGCTAAAAGCTTTCCATTTGGAAAAAGAATCGCAAATCCAGTATAAACTGTATGCCACCTTCCAGAAAGAAGTTTCAAAAATTTAACTGCTTCTTCTTCATTCTTTGGCTTTCCCAAAATTTTCCCATCAAGAACTACTATAGTATCGGCAGCAAGTCCTACTTCATTTTTTTTTAAATCTTCTTTGACACTTAAAACCTTTCTTTTTGCATTTTCAACTGCTGTCTCTACCGGAAAATGAAGGATTACTTCTTCTGTTTTAGCTTTAACAACCCTAAAATCGAATCCAACCATCGAGAGAATTTCTCTCCTCCTTGGAGAAGAAGAAGCAAGCAAAATTTTTATGTTATTTATCATCATTTATTACTCCTAAGACTTTGAGCATTTCTTTTGCTGCCTGTTGTTCTGCGCTTTTTTTAGACTTACCGGTAGAAACTGTTCTTAATTCTTTTACTCTACACTCAACGGTAAAAATCTTCTCATGTTCAGGGCCTTCTTCTTTAATTACCGTATAAGAAGGAATTACTTTGAATTCTCTTTGGGTGATTTCTTGTAAAAAACTTTTGAAATCTTTATAGGTAACTGCCTTATCAAGTATCTCCCAAAGCTTTTCTAAGAAGTTTTTTATAAAAACATCTTTAGCTGTACTTGCATTTATGTATTTGCACAAGCACAACTAATTAAAACCAACTAAAACTAAAAAACTATAAGTATAAAAGGAAAAAGGAAACACTATTCATAAATATATATCATGGCAGGTAAACAAAATGGTCCAAAATTGT
>JBDOLX010000109.1:6500-7913 GCA_039832905.1 Desulfurobacteriaceae bacterium
AAAGAGGGACTCAAAAACATCACAAAGAATGGAAGCCTTTTTTCTTCCACCAGAAAGATACTCTCCTTTTCCTAAGAAAACATAACTTCCAAGATCTATAGTTTTTGCAAGTTCTGAGAGAACAGGTTCACTAACAAGATACGCCCTTATCTGAGACAGTTCTCCTTCGGTCTTGTTAGGATACCGTTTTATAAGTTCCTCACTAACAATAAGTCCTATTACAGCATCACCCAAAAACTCTAAAACTTCGTAGTTTTCTTCCTTATCCTTTTCAAAAGCAAACGATTTATGGGTTAGAGCTTTAACAACAAGTTCCTTGTCCTTAAAAGAATAACCTATCTTTTCTTCTAAACTATCAATATCCTTTCTTCTCAAGCTTAGACCCTCTTTAGGACAAGGCAAGCGTTAGTTCCACCAAATCCGAAAGAGTTTTTAAGAACATAGTTTACTTCCATCTTGACTGCTTCATTTGGCACATAGTCCAAATCACACTCAGGATCAGGTTCTTCGTAGTTAATGGTTGGAGGAATTATTCCCGTTGTTAACGTTAGAACAGCAGAAACCACTTCCACTCCACCGGCAGCTCCAAGGAGGTGTCCTATCATAGACTTTATACTGCTTATTTTTAGTTTATAGGCATGTTCTCCGAAAACACTTTTTATGGCGAGAGTTTCAAAAAGGTCATTAAACTTTGTGGATGTTCCGTGGGCATTTATATAGTCTATCTTATCAGGAGTAATTCCCGCATCTTTTATAGCATTTTTCATAGCTCTTGCTGCTCCCTCACCGTTTGGAGCAGGAGCTGTCATATGGTAAGCATCTCCGCTTGTTCCATATCCGACAACTTCTGCAAGGATTTTTGCCCCTCTTTTTTTAGCGTGCTCGTATTCCTCTAAAACAACTACTCCCGCACCTTCTCCCATTACAAAACCGTCTCTATTTTTTTCAAAAGGACGGCTCGCTTTTTCTGGTTCATCGTTTCTTGTAGAAAGTGCCCTCGCTGCAGCAAAACCTGCAACACTTAAAGGCGTAATTGCAGCTTCAGCACCACCGGCAACCATCACATCTGCATCACCATACTTTATAGTTCTAAAAGCTTCTCCAATAGCATGGGTTCCTGTAGCACAGGCTGTAACAACAGAAATATTTGGCCCTTTAAATCCAAACCTTATTGAAACAAGACCAGAAGCCATATTGATGATTTCCATTGGAACACAGAAAGGAGAAACTCTCTTAGCTCCCTTATTTAGAAGGATTTTATGTTGTTCTTCTACAGTATATATACCTCCTATTCCTGAACCAATAAGAACACCTACTCTTTCTGGATCCACGTCAGCATTATCAAGTCCTGAATCTTTTACAGCCTGGACTGCCGCTCCCATAGCATACTGAATAAAAGGATCTGTTTTTCTA
>JBDOLX010000110.1 GCA_039832905.1 Desulfurobacteriaceae bacterium
TTAACACTTTGATCAAGCCGTAAATCCTGCTGTATTCTTTTTTAATAATTTCAATATCGTGCGCTTTATTCTCAAGTTTATAGAGTATTGTGTAAGACTCAAAAACTTGTTCTAACAGTCTTTTAATATAAGAATTCATTGACCAATCTTCACCAATTAAGAAGCAATTTTTGGCAGATTCCGCCCCAGAGTTGATAAGAAACACATAACAAACAATATTTTTACTTTAGTGCGAAATATAAAATCAATGGTAGAAGTTGTATATCAAGATCTAAGCAACAGTGATTTCAGGAATTACTATATTGGCATACCAAAGAACTGGAAATATGGCAAGGATAACGATGTGACAGTTATTGTGTCAGATGTGTGCGTTGTAATTCCTCAAACTATTGCAGGGGCAACAGGAGAGTTGATAGTTTTAAGAACTCTTGAAGCAATGATGGATGCAAATGTAATCAATGCAGGAGACATTCAAAAGGCAATAGATGCATTACTACGTGATAAACTAATTGCAAAAGACAAAAAAGCAAATAGTATACACTATTCCATAATTGTAATTGACTCGAATACAGCTGAACAAAACAAAACAAGTACATCGGATGTGGCGTGCAATAATCTTGAAACACCCTGTACTAAGGAAAATAATCTCATGAGGCCATCGTATCAAGAATTATTATTCGGCATAGTTGACAGTTATAGAATAGAGGCTACCTCTTACGTAAGAAGTATACTTTCTAGAAAGTTAAAGAACCTTTCATATCTTCGCCCTAATTGGGAAAGGGAAAAAGACAAACTAAATAAATGTCAATCTTTAGTCCTATTAGGAACTCCTGCTGTCGCAAAAGCTATTAAGGATAAGAAAGTAAAAAATAAAAAAATTATCTACTCTTTTGTTCTATTCCCAGAAGAATTTGGTTTAAGCAGTAAAGACAATTTTTTTGGGATAAGGATTTTTCCAGTTCCCCAAAGAACAGCTCAAACTTTTTTTTCCTACACCGGCTTAAAAAGAGATACTATAGCTGTTCCACTTAGTGAAAAAACAAAAGAAATAGCTAAAAGGTACTTTCCAAATTCAACCTTTTTTAAGCTAATCTTCTTTCGGAATGACATTATGGAAATAGTACCCGAACTTCTCAAGTATAAATATATTTATATTTTTCCTGACCCAGAGGTTTTAAAAGTAGTTAACCTTTTGAAATTAATGAAACTTTCAAAGGACAGTAGAAAAATTATTTTGACAAGTTTACCAGATCTAGATAGTTATGGTGTTAACTTTATATACGCCGTTGACTATAATTTGCTTGTAGAGAGAATACTTTACCTCTTAGAGAACTCTCCAAAAGAGAAAATATTGCCTTGTCCGGCGAGAGTTAAGTTGTGGAGTCCATAAGGAAATTTTTAGTAAAACACGGCATATTAATATTTGTTTTAGCCATAGGTTGTATAATTGTCTTTAGTGTAATGTCCTCAAATAATTTGAACAATCTCTATGAAAAGCATCTAAAGTACATAACCTCACTAGCAGGAAGAAACCTTCAGTACATCTTCAATATCTACTATAACGATTTACTTGTAGAACAACATCTAAGAACTCTCAAAGAAGAAATTCGATCTGCAGAAGTTGTTTATCTTCAACTATCGTCAAAGGAGTTTTTTTATCCTAAGGATTTGTCTAAGAACTACCTGGAGCTTTTTAAACAGTGTCAAGGAAAATCCTCAACAGAGGTTATAAATCTTAAGGAAAATATTTTGGTTTGTACTCCTCTTTACAGTGAGGTCGCGTCTACGTTCGTCATAGAGAGGGAAAAAGAAGGTACTTTAGGTATTCTTTATTCCAAACACGACATCAACAACATTATAGCCCAATGGCTATTACAGAATGTTATTCTTTTCATAATTTTTACAATTTTTGTAGGTGTTCTTTTCTTCGATATGTTGATGAGGATAAACAAGAACTTCAATTTACTTAGCAAAATTATAAGTCAAATAGAAGATGCATTAAAAGAGAACAGCGAACTCTTATCCGACTATAAGTCAATGATGAGGTTTTACTTAAACCAGTTTTCTTTTAGGGAGTTCTTTAAAGTTGGAGATCTACTCATAAAACTTGTTAGCAAAGTTATAGATCTTACTGCTGAACTTAGACAGCAAGCCCTTAGAGATCCATTAACGAAACTTTACAATAGAAACTATTTAAACCAATTTATGGATAAAATACTCGGACTTGTAAAAAGACAGGGGCTTCCTCTCTCCGTTGTATTAATGGATATTGACGATTTCAAATACATAAACGATACTTTCGGACATGCAAAAGGCGATGAAGTTCTGAAGACTCTAGGGAAAATAATATTAACTTCTATAAGAAATTCTGATATAGCCGTTAGATTTGGAGGGGAAGAGATACTTTTGATCCTTCCTAATACAAAAAAGGAATCGGCTTTATATGTTGTTAATAGAATAAAACAGAAGTTGAGTAATATTGATTTCGGTATCGGAAAAAAGGTTACCTTTAGTGCAGGTGTGGCTGGTTTTCCTGAAGATATTCTGGAGATAGATTCCCTTGATAAACTTATAAATATTGCAGACGAAAGGCTTTACGTGGCTAAAAGAAGTGGAAAGAACACTATTGTGTTGGACTAACTGGTAGAAATTTTAAAGATTAAGAATATCTTTTCTAATTATCTAAAACTATATTTTAACCCTAGGGAGGAAATATGAGACGACTTCCTGTAGTGTCCATAGTTGGAAGACCAAACGTTGGAAAATCTTCGCTTTTCAATAGACTTCTTGAAAGAAAAGTAGCAATCATTGATGATACACCGGGAGTAACAAGAGATAGGATTGTCCAAGAAGCTGATATTAACGAGCATAAAGTTCTACTTGTTGACACCGGAGGAGTGGATACCTCAGGTGAAGGCTTTGCAAGAGAAACGACTGAACAAGCAAAAAGAGCTATGGAGGAAGCCGACATAATTGTTTTTGTTGTTGATGGAAGAGAGGGTATTACTCCTCTTGATGAAGAAGTTGCAAAAATTTTAAGGAAGTGGAAAAAGCCAATAGTTGTTGCCGTAAACAAAGTTGATGAACCATATATGGAAGAACTTGTTTACGATGCATATAGACTTGGTTTTGAGGAAGTAATTCCAATCTCTGCCATTCACAAGATAGGTATTCCTACGCTTAAAGAAAGAATCTTAGAACTCTTGCCAGAGGACCTTAGAAAGGTGGCAAAAGAGGAGTATGAAAAGGAAGAAAGAAGAAAGAAAGCAGAGAAAATCATATCGGGAGAAGATAGGGAGGAACTTGAGAACCTAGCAGAAACGCTGGAAAAAGGAGAAGAATATCTTTTAGAGGAGGAGGAGAAAGAACCTATAAAAGTGGCTATTGTTGGTCGCCCAAACATGGGAAAATCTACTCTTCTCAATGCTCTTGTCGGTGAAGAAAGAGCCATAGTCAGTGATATTCCCGGAACAACTAGAGATGCAATAGATAGTTACGTAAAGATAGGTGATGACGAGCTCATCTTTATAGATACAGCAGGAATAAGAAGAAGAGGAAAAATAAAGGATATTGAGTACTATTCATACTTAAGAGCTCTTGATGCAATTGACAGAGCAGATGTAGTTGTTCTTCTTGTGGATGCAGAGGAGGGACCAACTGATAGAGATACTAAAATCTGCGGGATAGCTCTTGATAAGTTTAAACCTATTGTTATAGCAGTTAACAAAATAGATAAGCTCCAAAGCCAGAAAGATTGGGAAAGGGTCCATAAAGAACTTGATCTAAACTTTGACTTTATTTCTTACGCTCCAAGAGTATTCATATCCGCTAAAGAGAAAAAAGGGCTTGATGAACTCTTAAAACAGGTTAAAGATCTTTATAGGCAATATACCCAGAGAGTCAGAACTGGAGTCTTTAATAGAGCTTTAAAGGAGCTTATGGAAATTCATCAACCACCAGTTTACAAGAACAAAATAGTTAAGATTTACTATGGAACACAGGTTAAAACTAAACCACCAACATTTTTACTTTTCTCTAACTATCCAGAAGGAATACCAAATTCATTTAGAAGATTTCTTGAGAACAGATTACGTGAAAAGTTTGGTTTTAATAAGATACCTATAAGAATTGTCTTTAAGAAGAGGTAAACTTTTGGACAAGTTCTCTCAATGAACTGTATACTTCCACTGCTCTCTTTTGGGCTGTCTCTCTTCTTACGTTAATTTTTTCTAGGTTTTCTTTTAGAACGTTAACAACTTTCTTATCTAGCTTTCCGTTTTTAACAAGATCATCTATTATGGCTATTGCTCTCTTTACAGGAAGCCCTTTTTTGTAAGGACGATCTTCCATAAGAGCAGTGAAAATATCTGCAACAGCCATAATTCTCGAACCCAAAGAAAGGTCTTTTGCTCTAAGTTTAAAAGGATATCCTTTTCCATCTAAGGTTTCGTGGTGATAAGCTGCCCATTCGACAATATTTCTATCTATACCAAGCTTGGAAATTAGTTTATAACTAAAAAACACGTGAGATTTCATAACGTCGTATTCTTCCACTGTAAGCTTAGCTGGTTTTTCGAGAATTTCGTTCGGAATAGCTATCTTTCCTACATCGTGTAGCAGCCCTGCAACTTTCATCTTCTTTAGATCTGGTGAAGTGAAATTAAAAAGAGCTGCTAAAGAAACGGCAGTTTGAGCTACTCCAGAAGAGTGAGTAGCTGTGAAGGGACTTTTAAAGTCTATGAGATAAGCAAATATTTGGGCGAGATCAAAGAATGCTTCAAGTGGTAATTTACTTGCAATGCTCTTTAAAAGCTCTTCAAGAGTTTCCTTAACGATATCCTCTTTCAAAAGTTCATACCAAAACGCTTCTTTGGGGCATATTTTCTTTAGAAAAATATCAACCAACCTAGGCTCAAAGATTCTTCCCTTAAACTTTTTTAGATAACTTTCAAGTTCTGGTATAAAGGAAGAAAGGTAAGAGTAAGGATAGCCTGTATTTATCCTTGAAAGTACAAAGGTATCTATTCTATCGGCTAAATGAATAATGAAAGCACTATAAGGAATTCTGGATTTAAAGAAGAATTTATATGGATAATGATGGTATCTTATTATCTTTGCTATCTTTGAAAAGTAAGGGAATCTTCTAAAGAGCTCGTATCCTACTTCAGCATGAAGATGTATTCTTTTTTCATTCTCGTGAAAATCAGAAGCTTTTAGGAGAACTATATCTTCTGTGGAAGGTATGAGTAGAAGACCTATGTCGTGAAGTAGACCTGCTACAAGAAGGTTGGATAAAAATTCACTGGAGTAACTTATTTCCCTTGCAATAGAATAAGAAATGAAAGCAACTCTGTAATTGTGATTGTTAAGAACAGAATCTGCAAGACTGTTAAGAGAGGAAACGGCGAGCAGGAATTTTGAAATATCAACCGCTAAGTCCACTTAGAACCTCTCTAACTTTTACCATATCTAGATTATACACTCACACTTAACATCTTTTAAATTGTCTTATCTTAATTATAAATCAACCTTAAAATTTCTACTTTTATGAAATCGATTTTAGATTAGAAAAAATTGAAACTTAAGGAATAGTAACTATCAGTTCAATAACTACTCCAACCACAATACCCAAGAGTAACCACTTTCTTGGAAGTTTTTTACTTTTCCAGCCCCTTATGAAGAAATAACCCCAAAGGATTAGCCAGAAACCTGAGAATACCCAAACATCTTCTGGTGATGGAGCTGAGCGTTTTGTTGGGCTTAAATTATATATTT
>JBDOLX010000111.1 GCA_039832905.1 Desulfurobacteriaceae bacterium
CTTTCATGGGCTTTAATTAAAGCCCTTAGTATCGGTTTACTGGTAAAAGAGTATATAGCTACATCTATAGTCTTTTTCGCATTTTCTATTTCTGAAATAATAGCTTTTGTACATCCACCCCTAGGGGAAAAGTAAGCATTAATGACAATATCTTTTCCAGACTCTATACTTTTACTCTCTTGACTGCAAGAAATTAAAAAGAAAAGACTAAACAAGACTAAAAGTTTCTTCATAGTTTCTCTCCTATGCTTACTTCTTTGTTTCTACCTTTTTTATAACAGAGTCTTGATGGTTATTTAGAAGTTTTGAACCAACAACCGAAAGAAGTAAAGAGTTAAGCATAAAAATAGCACCTAAAATTGCTGTTGTTTTTGTAAGAACCGCTCCGGTATCTGCCCCAAAGGCAGAGGTTGAACTTCCTCCAATTAAAGAACCAGCGTCGTCCTTTCCCGGTTGGATGAGAACAACAATTATCAGTAAAAGAGCAATAATCGCATGGAATATAAGTAAAGCTGTAAACATTCTTCCTCCTACATTGCTTTTACAATCTTTGCAAAGCTTTCAGCTTTAAGACTCGCTCCACCAACTAAAGCTCCGTCTATATTCTCCATTTTTAAAAGACCTTCAGCATTCTCAGGCTTTACACTTCCTCCGTAAAGGATTCTAACAGAGTTTGCTTTTTCTTTTCCAAACATTGAAGCTAAGACTTCCCTTATAAACTGGTGGACTTCTTCTGCAAGAGAGGGAGTTGCAGTTTTTCCTGTTCCTATTGCCCAAACAGGTTCGTAAGCTATGACAAAGTCACTATCTTTACTCACGCTCTTGAGTCCTTCTTTAACCTGCTTTTCTATAACCTTTTCTGTTTCTCCAGCCTCTCTTTCTTCTAACTTTTCTCCAACACACAATATAGGAATAATTCCATGATCTATTGCAGAAAGCACTTTTTTGTTTATGAGTTCGTCCGTTTCTCCAAAAATGTGTCTTCTTTCAGAGTGTCCTAGTATTACGTAAGAACAACCAACATCCTTTAACATAAGCGGAGAAATCTCACCGGTAAAGGCTCCCTTCTCTTCAAAGTACATGTTTTGAGCACCAAGTTTTATGTTTGTTCCAATAATTTCATTTGAGACCGGATAAAGGGCGGTAAAAGGAGGGCAGATTAGAATATCTCTATCATTAACATCTTCTACAACCTTTTTTAATTCTCTAACAAAATCGAGAGCCTCAGGAACAGTTTTGTGCATTTTCCAGTTTCCGGCAATTAAAAGTCTTCTCACACCTTCCTCCCTACGACGCTTTTACAAGATCGTATTTAGGTTTTCCAGTCTTCACAGCTTCAAGGTCTATTATAACTTTCTTTATATCTTTTCTATGTGGAACCTCAAACATAACATCAGTCATTATTTTTTCCATTATTGCTCTCAAGCCTCTTGCTCCTGTTTTACGCCTTATAGCTTCTCTTGCTATCTCACGGAGAGCATCATCTGTAAACTCAAGATCGACCCCTTCAAGTTCTAAAAGTTTCTTATACTGTTTAACAAGAGCATTTTTTGGTTCTTTTAGAACTCTAACAAGATCGTCTTCTGTAAGTTCGCTTAATGTCGCTATAACAGGGAGTCTTCCTATAAGTTCAGGAATTAAACCAAACTTAACCAAGTCCTCTGGCTCAACGTGTTTGAGTATTTCGCTTCTTTCAAGTTTTTTCTTGTTTACATCAGCAGTAAATCCCATTCCACCTTTACCAATTCTTTTAGCAATGATATCTTCAAGTCCAACAAAAGCTCCACCACAGATAAAGAGGATATTTGTTGTATCTATCTGTATATACTGTTGATGTGGATGTTTTCTTCCACCTTGAGGAGGAACGTTGGCAATTGTTCCTTCCAAGATTTTTAAAAGCGCTTGTTGAACTCCCTCACCTGAAACGTCTCTTGTAATAGATGGATTTTCACTTTTTCTAGTAATCTTATCTATCTCATCTATGTAAATAATTCCCCTTTCTGCCTTTTCTATATCGTAGTCTGCTGCCTGTATAAGTCTTAAAAGGATGTTTTCAACGTCTTCACCGACATATCCAGCTTCTGTAAGCGTTGTTGCATCGGCTATGGCGAAAGGAACATCAAGAAGCTTTGCTAAAGACCTTGCTAAAAGTGTCTTTCCAGAACCTGTTGGACCAATTAAAAGAATGTTACTCTTTTCAATCTCAACGTCCGATGTATCCTCGTTTGACATTATCCTTTTATAGTGGTTATAAACAGCAACAGATAAAACCTTCTTTGCTTCATCTTGTCCTATTACATACTGATCTAAGAACTCTTTAATTTCTTTTGGAGTAGGAAGATTATCCACACCTTTTATTATAGGTGGAGCTTTTTTAGCTTTCTTATTTTCGTTTTCGTGAATAAGCTCGTAACATTCATCAACACAGTAGTTACATATAGCTACCCCGTTTGGACCTGTAATTAAAGCCTCAACTTTTGACTGATCCCTTCCACAAAAAGAACACTTTCTCATAGGGACGTTTGTTTCAAACATACACTCTACCTCTCTAAACGGAATTTTTTATAATTGACCTAAGGTTTGGATTTTATAAAATACAAAAATCTAAAACAATTTCAAGAAGGGGCTTTTTCTCATGGATACCGTCTTAGTTACTGGAGGAGCTGGCTTTATTGGTTCTCATTTAGTAGAAGCTTTAGTTGCAAAAGGAAAAAAAGTGGTTGTCCTTGACGATCTATCTTCGGGAAGTAAAAAGAACTTAAAAGCTTGTAAGAACGTAATCCTTGTTGTAGGTTCTATTACAAACTGGAAGCTGTTACAAGAACTTTTTGAAAGCTATGAATTTTCCTCTGTCTTTCACTTAGCAGCAATTCCTTCCGTTCCCAAGTCGGTTGAGAAACCAATAGAAACCCACAACGTCAACTTTGATGGCACTTTATTTCTTTTAGAAGTTTCTAAAAAATTTAACGTTAAAAAATTTATTTTTGCTTCTTCGGCTGCAGTATATGGGGACAACGAAGATCTTCCAAAAAAAGAGGACATGGCTGTAAATCCAACAACACCTTACGGAGTAGATAAATTTGCATCAGAAAGGTATGTGGTAAACGCTTACAGACTCTATGGCTTAAATACCACAGCCTTAAGGTTTTTTAATGTCTATGGTGAAAGGCAAAATCCATCCTCTCCTTACTCTGGAGTTATTTCTATATTCGTAGATAGAGTCTTAAGCTTCCAAAGAGGAAAGAAAACCACAATAGAGATTTTCGGAGATGGAAATCAGACTAGGGATTTTATTTACGTTAAAGATGTAGTTAAGAGTATCCTTCTAGTATCTGAAAGAGAGGAAACAGCAGGGGAAGTTTACAACGTTGGAACGGGCAAAGAAACATCTTTGCTGGATCTTGTGGAAACCTTAAAAGAGATATCGGGTAAATTTCCAAATGTTCGATTCTTACCCCAAAGAAAAGGGGATATAAAACGTTCTGTGGCTGACATTTCTAAACTAAAATCTTTAGGGTTTAAACCGGAAGTTTCCCTAAAAGAAGGGCTTAAAAGGACATTTCTTTATGAATTGGAGGAAAAGTATGGTTTTTAGGAATTTTTTCTTAATTTTTATCCTTCTTCTTACTGGATGTGCTACGGTGGTTAACAAAACCCCAACTTCTTTTCCAAAAGAAAAGGTCTGTGTAGTTCTTCCATTTGTTAACTATTCAACAACTCCCTTGGCAGGAGAGAAAGCAGCCTCTATTGTTTATGGAGTTTTAAAGTCGAAGGGATATAGAGTTAAAAAGTTCTTTGATTTTAAAGAAGAAGACTTCTCTTCCAGTGAGGTAAAGGACCTCATTGAAAAAGCTAAGGAGAGTGGCTACAAATGTGTCATTGGTGGTTATGTCAATGAGTGGCAGTATAAAGTCGGAGTAGATGGGGAACCGACTGTAAGCCTTACAATTTACGCGCAGGATTTAGGAAGTAAAAAAAACTTTTTTGTAATCACTCTTTCTGCAACTGGTTGGGGATACGGATCAGTAAGTAGTTTGACTCAAAAATTAATAAATAAGAACTTTTAGCGAAGATGTTTAAAGATCTTGGAGTAAAGTTTGTTGTTGTAGAAGTAGGACTATTTTTTCTCCTGTTTACAGTTTTAGGATATAAAATGAATCCTAAAGACCCTTTTTTTATTCATTCGTCAGTTAATCCTTTTATTCTCTTACTAGTCGTTTTTACTCTTTATTATGGATTAATGGCATCTCTTTTCTTCTTTGTTTTCTTAGTGTTAGCTTTACAATACATTTACACCTCTTTACCACTGCAATTTATACTCTGGAGTCTTCTTATCACTCTTATCTGTGGCGAGTTTCATTTCTACTGGAGGGAAAAGATTTCGGTTTACAGAGAGAGGAATAGGTATCTATTTTCAAAATTAAAAGAGTTGAGGAAAAACTTTTTCTTACTAAAAATTTCTCATGACCAGCTTGAAAGCCACTACCTTGTGAAACCTTTGAGTATAAGAAAGATACTTTCTGAGATTAAGAAGAAACTCTTCAGTATGAATGACGAGGAAGCCATTAAAGACCTAATGGAGTTAATATCTCAAGTTTTCCATGTTCAGTCTGCTTCCTTGTATCTCAAAAAGGGAGAAACTTACGTTTATAAAGCTTCCGTAGGAAGGAAAGTTCAATTTCTTCCTGATGATCCTTTAGTCCAAAAAGCTCTTGAAAGCAAGCAACCGGTATTTGTATCCTCTGGCAAGAATACTTCCTATCTTGCCGTTATTCCTATAGAGGATGACGCTCTTTTTCTCATAAAGGAGATGCCCTTTATACAGCTTAATTTAGAAAATATCCTATCAATAGCCGTAAGTTTAAACTGGTTCATGAAAGAGAAAAGCAATTCTTTTTCTTTAGAAAAAGTTCCAAAAGTTTTAAGGGAGCTACCTCCAGAATTTTTAAAGGAAATCAAGGTAACTTCGGAACTTAACCGTAAGTTTGGAATAAAAAGTTCCCTCGTGATTTTTAAAGTGCCTTCTGAGTTTGAAGATTTTCCCTTCTTTTTAGAGGAAAAAGTTAGAGGTCTAGATATGGTAGGAACCATTCCTTTGAAGAAAGTTCTTTATGTTTTTGTCTTACTACCTTTGTCTTCCTTTTCAAATGCCAAAGGATTTATAGAAAGAATAAAAAAGGAGCTTAATAACCTTATTGGTATATCTAAAGTAAAACACAGAATTATCGATGTGGACGAGAGAACGTTTGAGAAACTTTCAAAGCTAGTAGGTGAAAGAGATGGTAAATCCTAAGAAAATATACTCGTCTGTAACTTTAGAAACATTTGCTATTTCTGGTCTTGCAATAGATAACTTCTACGGTTCCTTAATTACTTTCTTTTCTTTCCATTCTGCTGCTTCCTTTCTTTTAGCTTTAGCTCTAGCTCCTGGACTTCCATCAAGGTACAAAAGGAGTAAGGTAATCTTCATCATTCTCTTTCTTTCTCTTTTCTTTTTCCCAGTGGTTGGTTACGGAGTTTCGTTTGTTCTTTATGCTCTTATTTTGCGAATGCATAAGAAAACTGATGACCTAATTTCCCAAATAATACCTTTAGATGAGATTTATGTTAGTGATGTAGTTTTAGAAATGAGAAACCTTGGAGAAGGAGCTCTTTACCAACTTCTACAAGAAGAAAAAATGGACGAAAGGATACTTCTATCACTTAAAGATAATATAAACCCTATTGTCATTGAACTTTTCAAGAAAGCTCTTTCCAGTAAAAATGATGAAGTGAGACTTTTAGCTTTTGGGGTTCTTTCAAAAGTGGAAAAGAAAATAAACGAAAGGATAAATGATCTGAGAACAAAATACAACGAAGAAGAGAATAGAGAAAAGAAAGCTACTTTGGCAAGAGATATAGCTACTTTATACTGGGAACTTATCTACTTAAAGATAGTTGATAAAGAACTT